>NZ_JBWKEC010000026.1:1624-110730 GCF_056435645.1 Amycolatopsis sp. NPDC043889 | reverse complement strand
GGGCCGCCCTCGGTGAGCAGATCGGGGCCGGTGCGCACGAAACCGTGGTCGTCACGCTGGATCTCCGTGCCGAGCCAGTCGGTGCGCGGGGCCGCGCCGATGAAGATGAACAGGTGCCCGGTGGGCACGGTCTCGGTCGCGCCGCCGTTCTCGCACAGGGTCAGCCGTTCGAGGTGATCGTCGCCGTGCGCCTCGACCACCGTGGTCCGGGTGCGGACGTGGATGTTCGGTATCCCGGCGATCTGCTCGATCAGGTAGTGCGACATGGACGCTTCGAGCGACTGGCCGCGGACGAGGATGGTGACGTCGGCGGCGTGCTTGGAGAAGAACACCGCCGCCTGGCCCGCCGAGTTCGCGCCGCCGACGATGTAGACGTGCTCGCCCTTGCACTCGGGCGCTTCGGTCGCGGCCGAGCCGTAGTACACGCCTCGGCCGGCGAGCTCGGCGACACCCGGAGCCTCAAGCGCTCGGTAGGTGACACCGCTGGCCAGCACCACCGAATGCGCGGAGATCTCGGTTCCGTCGCCGAACATGACCACGCGCGCGGAACCGCGAGCCTCCAGGCCCACGACGTCGCGGGCAGTGAGCACTTCGGCGCCGAACTTGAGCGCCTGCCGCCGCGCGCGGTCGGTGAGCTGCGCGCCGGAAACGCCGTCCGGGAAGCCGAGGTAGTTCTCGATGCGGGAGCTGGTGCCCGCCTGTCCGCCGGTCGCCTTGCGCTCGACGATGACGGTGCGCAGGCCCTCCGACGCGCCGTACACGGCCGCCCCGAGCCCGGCGGGCCCGCCGCCGATCACGATCAGGTCGTAGAACTCCTGGGTGGGACGGGTGGACAGGCCGACCGCGTCGGCGAGTTCGGGCCCCGACGGCTGGCGCAGCACCGTGCCGTCCGGGGTGACCAGCACCGGGATGTCCTGCGGCGCCGCGTCCGCCGCCTCGAGGATCCGGCGGCCCTCGTCGTCGTCGACGGAGTACCAGCGGTACGGCACGGCGTTGCGCGCCAGGAAGTCGCGCAGGTGGAACGACGGCGAGGAGTACCGGTGGCCGATGAGCTTGATCTCGTCGACCGGCCGCTCCCCCACCGCGCGCCACGTCTCCACCAGCGCGTCGACGACCGGATAGAGCTTCTCCTCCGGCGGGTCCCACGGCTTGAGCAGGTAATGGTCGACGTCCACGACGTTGATCGCCTGGATCGCGGCGTCGGTGTCGGCGTAGGCGGTCAGCAGCGCGCGACGGGCGTTCGGGAACAGGTCCATCGCCTTCTCGAGGAAGACGATGCCGTCCATCTGCGGCATCCGGTAGTCGGCGAGGATCGCGGCCACGGCGTCGCCGCGCAGCTTGATCTCGCGCAACGCTTCGAGGGCGTCGGCACCGGAATCGGCCCGGATGATCCGGTAGTCCTTTCCGTACCTTCTGCGCAGGTCACGGGCGACCGAACGGGACACGGCGGGATCGTCGTCGACGGTCAAGAGGATCGGCTGGCTCACCGGATCAGCCTATTACGTTCGATCCATGCTGACCGAAGCCGAAGAAGTGATTCACGCCCGTGCCGCCGTCGCGTGCGAGGCGGCCACCGCGGCGGGGCTTCCCGGCCGTTTCGAGGCTTGGCGTGAAGACGGCCTGCTGGCGGTCCTGGCCACGGCGCCGGACTTGCGGTTCCTGCGCACGATCTCCGGGATCACCGGGGAGAACCTGCCGCGGGCCGTCCGGTTGGCCGGGGCGTCGTGCTGGAACGGCGACCCGCCGACGCTGGTGCTGCCGCCGGGCCTGCTCCCCGTCACCGGTCTCGTACCCGCCGGCGTCCGTCCGATCGCGACCCTTCCGCTCGCTGAACTCGCGCCGCCGGATGCCGACGTCGACGACTCACCCGACCTCGACGCGTTTCTCCGCGTCCTGCTCGGCGGGTACGAAAGCGACGACGTCGTGACGGCGTTCATGGCCGCCGAACACGCCGACCCGCGAATCAGGCGGTCGCTGCTGATCGAGGACGGGGTGCCGATCTCCGCCGCGGCCCTGAGTGCGCACGGTCCGGGCGTCGTCCTCGGCGGGTCCGCCACTCCACGGGCGCATCGCGGCAAAGGCGCACAGGCACGGCTGCTCCTCCACGGCCTGACCGCGGCCGCACGCGAAGGCCGCCGCTTCGCCGTCGCGACCGCGGTGGAAGGCTCGCCGAGCCTGTCGAACCTGCGGCGTGCCGGAGCGCGGATCCGGCTCCGGCAGGCCTTCAGGCTCGGGTGAGCTTCCGCAGGCGGAAGGCCAGCACGAGCAGCATCACGCCGTAGAGCAGGGCGTAGATCCCGACCAGCAGCGCGATCCCGTACGCACCGGCGATCGGGTTGAACACGATCACGATCCCCGCGATCAGCGAAAGCGCGCCCGCCGCGATGAGGAACGCCTCGCCCTCGATCTGCTTGCGCAGCCGGATCGCGGCGACGATCTCGACGATGCCGGTGAAGATCGCCCAGAAACCGACCAGGAGGGCCAGCACGAGCACCGTGATCCCCGGCCAGATCAGGACCAGGACACCGGCGATGATCCCGAACGCGCCGAGCACTCCGTAGGCGGCGCGATGAGCGGCGTCGCCCGGCCGGAAGGCCTGCATGATGCCGCCGATGCCGTCGAAGATGGCATAGATGCCGTAGAGGAACGCGAGGGCGAGCACAGTCGTTCCCGGCCAGATCAACGCGAGAATGCCGAAGAGGATGGCGAAAACCCCGCGCACGGCGGCGAGCGGCCAGGCCAGGCGGGGTTCGACGACGGTGAGACCGGCGAGAGGCATGCCCCGAGTATCTGAGCGCCTGTGCGGGAGCGCGCGGCACGCCACCCGTTGGGGTGAGGCCGGTGCGCGCCGCGACCGCCATCACGGCGCGCACCGGGGTCATCAGGGATAGGCGACCAGATTGGCCACGGTCGATCCCGAGTTCGCCGGTCCGCCGCGATCGTTGATCACCCGGCTGATGGTCCCGTTCCCGCCGAGGGAGACGGCGACCATGCTGCGGAACCGGACGTTCGGGTTGTTCGGCACCTCGATCGCGCGATCCGCCACCACGCTCGGATTCACGTTGAAGTAGCAGTAACTGCCGAGCCCGTAAGCCTCGTGGTTCGTCACCGAGTCCGCCACCTTGTAGGCCGCGTAACCCCGCGTCGAGCCGTTCATCCAGGCGGCCTGATTCGGTGGGTCGTAAGGCATTTCGTTCTGGTAGAAGTACGTCCGGCCGCGTTCGCCGTTCCAGATCGTCTGGTACTTCTGGTAGTGCTCGACGAACAGGCCGTACATCGTGATGTCGTCACCGTTGACGATCAGGCCGGTGTCGGCGGTGTTGGCGGTCCACCCGACGCCGCTGCCGTGGTCGGCACGCCAGATCCACAGGTGGTCGCCGATGACGTCGTCGCTGTTGACCACCAGGCTGTTCGTGGCCTTGCCGACGCCCGCCCCGCCGACGCGGAAGAAGACGTCGTGCAGCGAGGTCGGGTTGGCCGCGTGGTCCTGCGCCGAATTCGCCGGGCCGACCTCCATCAGTGTGTTCGAGTTCGTGGTGCCCGCGTCGATCAGCACGCCGGCGATCTTGACGCCGTCGACGTCGGCCACCGTCATCGCGGTGATGCCGTTGTCCGGGATCAGCGTCGCCAGTCCGAGGCCGAGCACCACGGTATCCGGCCGGGTGACGCGGAGCGTCTCGTTGAGGTGATAGACGCCCGGCGTGATCAGGAGGTCCTTGCCCTCGGCGAGGGCCGCGTTGATCTGCGACGCCGTCGTGCCGGGCTTCGCGATGAAGAACCGGCTGATCGGCAGCGAAGAGCCCTGCTGACCGGCGCCCCACGTGATGCCGGAGGTGTTGGTCCGCTTGGAAGGCACGAAAACCTGGTACGCGCCCGCGCTGTCGACGTAGAGGAACGGCTTCTCCCGCACGACCGGCGTCGTGTTCACCGTGGTGTACGGCGGATTCGGGAAACTGGTCGACGGCGCGCCGCCGACGCCGGCGAACACCATGTTCCAGTTGGAACCGCTCCAGCTCCCGAACTGCGAGTTGCGCGAGATCCACTGCTGCTGCGACCCGGACCGCACCTGGCCGTCGACCTTCACATCGGACATCCACCCGCCGCTCGACCAGCCGCCGTCGTCGAGCTGCAGGTTCCCGCGGACATGCATACGGCGGTACGGCGCGGCCTGCGAAACAGCCCAGCGATCGGTGCCGCCGTTGGGGTTCACGGACAGATTTTCCGCGCCACGCCAGAAGTTCTGCGTCGCGTTGCCCTGGAACCAGTCGGCCTCCGCGTGCACCGCGCCGTTGATCGTCACGTTGTCGGGAGAAAGGCCGAGCCCCAGCACCTGCGTGTAGAACCCGACATTGACGTCGACGTTGTACGAGCCCGGCTTGAACAGCAACGCCTTGCGATTCGAGCCGAACTGACTGGTCTCCTGCTGCGAGAACACGCTGTTGACCTGGGACTGGATCGCCGACTGCGACATACCCGGATCGAAGACGAGCACATTCGGCCCGAGGTCGGGGTTCGCGGTGCCGGAGACCGGGGTGAGCCGGAAGGACTGGGCGCCGGTGCCGTTGCAGGCGTACTGCTGGAGCTGGGTGCTGTCCTGGGTCGAGAGACCGGGGATGTCCAGGCACTTGCCACTGTTACGGCTCACGAAGTGATAGGCCCCACCCGATTCCTCGACCGGCTGCCACTGCTGATTGTTCCCGCCGCCGTAGGCCCACAGATGGATCAGCCCGCCGTCTGCCGTCGACACCTCGGCGACATCCCACACCTGGGCCGGGTTGTTGCGCGTGTTGACCCGGTAGTAGCCGCCCGAGGTGGGCTGGAACTGCCACTGCTGGGAAAAGGTCTGGTTGCAGGCGTACTGCTGGACGACCGTCCCGTTCGCCGTGCCGGCGGCACGCGCGTCCACGCACTTCCCACCGGTGGTCGACACGGTGTACCAGGTGTCGGGAACGATGGCCGCCTGCGCTGCCGGAGCCACCACCAACAGTGCGCCGACCAGGGAAAACAAGGCTATCAGGGCTGCTCTGGCCCGCATCGGGACCTCCTCCGCGTCATTCGGGCAGGGGCGAGCTGAGGCGGAGCCCAGTGGAGACGCGGCGTAGCGGGCGGGGACCTCGGCGTCACGATGGTCGAAAACGTAACGGCGGTCACACGCGGAGTCAATACACGGCTAAAAATAAGGTGCGAAGATGCTGGTCAGCGCAGTTTGCGGCAGGCAGGGGTGCATAGAGTGACCCCCGCGTGAACGGCTCTCGCGGGCGGTGTAATGTATGGACACACGAGATGCGGAGAACAAAGCCGCTCCGGGGCTATGGCGCAGCTGGTAGCGCACCTCACTGGCAGTGAGGGGGTCAGGGGTTCGAGTCCCCTTAGCTCCACCGTGACGAAACACCGCCCACCTGGCACATACGCCGAGGTAGGGCGGTTTTTTCGTTGTACCTCACTTTGAGAAACGACGCACCGAACTTCGGCTACCGTTCAGTAACTGGGGCAAACCTGGGGCAGGCAGTGAATCAGCAGGTCAAAGGCTATTTTGATCTTGAGTCGCCAAGAGGGCTCGAACCCCTGACCTTCTGTTTACAAGTCCGCTCCGCCGGAAGATCAGCCGGTGCCGCGAGCTGTCGAATTTCGACCATCTAAGCAGGTCAAAACGGGCCTTGCCTGACGGCCAGGTGTCACGCCGTGTCATTGCGTGTCCGGCTCTGCTTCGGCACCGAAGCCCAATCGGAGACGACGTAACCGCGGCTATAACTCTCTGGTCTTTCGCAGTCATGTTCTTCACCGCCGGCAGGTGGTGACGTCACGGTCCGGTCAAGTGCGCAACGGAAACCGTGATCCGTACGACCAGCCACAGGTACCCACAGCTCACAGGGAGACCACGATGGACCAGACCGCCGCATCCACCAGACCCCGCCGACTGAAACTCATCACCGCGGCAGCCGCAACAGTTCTCGTCGCGATCGTGGTCATCGTCATCGTTCTGCTCACTGGTTCGGAACCGGTCATCGCCAAGGGCTACCTGAACTTCAACTGCTACCCGTGCAACTCCTCGGTCAACGACGATCTGAAGGACGGCGCGCAGATCACTGTCGTCGACAGTAGCGGCGACGTCATCGGTAACGGCACGGTGAAGCTAGTCGTCATCGACGATCCGTCGCTGTCGATTCTGTCGAGCTACAACCGAACTTTCACATTCGAGATCACAGGGATTGAGGGCGGACATGACCGGTACGGTTTCCATGCTGGCGGCCCGGACCGAGAAACGACGTGGGTCGAGTCTGACAAGATGAGCGAGGAGATCCAGCTCAAGATCGGCTGATGCCGGACATGGCAAAGGCCCATCTCCGAGGCGGATTCTCGGGGTCCTCGCAACTCTGACTGGCACCTTAAACTTTCTCGACGCCGTGAACCCCCTGCGACCAAGCCTTAGCCCTTGCAGAGCTCATTCCGAGAGTGCCGCACCGACCACCGCACCGAAATACCCGCCGGTTCGCCGCGACCGAACTGGTCCGCTGCGCAAGGGGCGAGGGGCATCAGGGTCGCCGGGGGTGCTCTGTGCCGTAGAGAGCAGTGCCAGTTCCGGTGATGCGCACACTGCGGCGATGCGGTCAGCGGCATGAGCGGATATTCGCTATTGATCGAGCCCGCTGTCAAACGACGACCAGATCGGGACGCGGCCGTTCAGTCACTGCGGACAAGGCCCGGCGCATCCCGGGAGTGAGCCCTACTGCCGGGCCCGGCAGTAGGGCTGTGGCGCGAGCGCACCGGGCGTAGCGTTTACGGCTGGCCCGACCACCTCACCAGGTCGGCATCATCGCCTCGGGGTAGCGGGATCCGGCCGCGCCTCTGGGCAGGACCTCCTGTACTCGCGCCAGGTCGTCCGCCGTCAGCACCACGTGCGCCGCCGCCACGTTCTCGGCCAACCGCCCCGGGCTGCGCGTGCCCGGGATCGGCACGACGTCGTCGCCCTGCGCCAGCAGCCACGCCAGCGCAAGCTGCGTCACCGTCGCGCCCTTCTCCCGTGCCAGCGCGGTCAGCGCCTCGACCGCGGCGACGTTGCGCTCGTAGTTGCCCGGCTGCCACCGGTCGTCCCAGCTGCGCATGTCGTCCGCCGGGTACTCGGCCGCCGGCTTCACCGCGGACGTGAGGAACCCGCGGCCCAGCGGCGAGTACGGAACGAACCCGATGCCCAGCTCCCGCACCACCGGCAGCACCTCGACCTCGACCGCGCGCTCGAACACCGAGTACTCGGTCTGCAGCACCGACACCGGGTGCACGGCGTGCGCGCGCCGCAGCACGTCCGGGCCCGCCTCGCTCAGCCCGAAGAAGCGGACCTTGCCTTCGGCGATCAACTCGCCGACCATGCCCGCCACGTCCTCGATCGGCACGTCCGGGTCCACCCGGTGCTGGTAGAGGACGTCGACGTGGTCGGTACCCAGGTACCGGAGGCTGTTCTCGGTGACCTCGCGGATGTGCTCGGGCCTGCTGTCGAGCTTCGCACCCGCGTTCGCCGGGTCGGTCAGGTCGAAGCCGAACTTCGTGGCGAGCATGACCTCGTCCCGGAACCCGGCCACCGCACGCCCCAGCAGCCGCTCGTTGCTGCCAGTGCCCATGCCGTACAGCTCAGCGGTGTCGAACAGGGTGACGCCCAACTCGTGGGCGCGGCGGATAGTGGCGATGCCGCCCGCCTCGTCGCCCGCGCCGTACGCCATCGTCATGCCCATCGTGCCGAGGCCGATCGCGCCGACCTCCAGGCCCTGCGTGCCGAGCACGCGTGTGGGCAGGTTCTGCAGCTGTGTCATACCTTCGACGCTAGAGCGCACTCGTCGCGCCGGCATGAGCGGTGAACCGCATAGGATTGCCTGATCCTCTCACCCATCCTGTTCGGAGCAGCCCCGTGCTCGACCAGCTCGCGGCGGCCGTGGGCCGTCACCGCAACGGCCTGTGGTCCGGCACCACCGCCGTGCCCCGGCTCACCGTGGTCGCCCTCGACGAGGTGGTCAACCCTCTCGACCTGCGCTACGAGCCGATGGTGTGCTTCATCGCCGAGGGCTCCAAGCGCACCGTCACGGGGGAACACAGCCGGTCGGCCCGCCGCGGCGACATGTTCCTCAACTCGCTCGACCTGCCGGTCACCGCCGTGTTCGAGGAGGTGCCGTACCGCTCGGCCGTGCTGCACCTGGATGGCCCCGCCTTGGCCGACCTGCTGCTCGAACTCGACGGCGAGGCCCCGGCCACCCCGGCCGCGGGCCAGGTCTCCGCCACGATGACCCCGGAACTGGTCGACGCCGTCACCCGCTGGGTGCGGCTGCTCGACACCCCCGACGACATCCGGCCGCTGGCCGCCCGCGTGGAGGCCGAGATCCTCTACCGCCTGCTCGGCAGCGCGCTTGGCCCGACCCTGCGCCAGTTCGCGGCCACCGGCTCGGCCTTGACCAGGGTGCGCGCCGCGGCCGACTGGATCGCCGCCCACTTCACCGAGCCCATCACCGTGGAGCAGGTCGCGGCGGTCGCACACATGAGCCCGGCCACCCTGCATCGGCATTTCAAGGCCGCCACCGGCATGAGCCCGCTGCGGTTCCAGAAGCACCTGCGACTCCAGGAGGCGCGGCGCCTGCTGGTGGCAGGCGACACCACGGCCGCGCACACCGCCGATGCCGTCGGCTACACCAGCGCCACCCAGTTCACCCGGGAATACCGCCGCGCCTACGGCCTGCCGCCGGTGCGCGACGCCGGCCGCCTGCGCGGCAGACTCACCGACAGCCGCTCCTAGCGGGCCTTACCGCATAACGGTTCGTGGCCTTGGATGATCAGCTGGTGGGTCGTGCTCGACGTGGAGGAGCACCGGCGCGGCGGCGATCTTGCCGATCATCCAGGCGCAGATGCTGACGTTGCGCAGTGCCTTGAAGGTGGCCTTGAACAGCGAGTTTCCCCGTTCGCCCACGAGGCCGCGATCGTATAAGCCCTGGCAGACCGGCGAAGGAGCAAGTCTCAAGGTGATGTCGTATATGACTTTCGTACGACATCATTCGTGAGATTACGACGTCGAAATTGAGAACCTACAACGGTTGTAGGTTCTCGCCGGCCATGGCGTGTCGATCTTGTTGACCTGGGCGTTCTCGGTTCTGGTACAGCCACCTGTCCGAAGTTCCTCATCGCGGCATGAGCGGAATGTCAGTGTGGCGAGCCGGTGCGCCCGGCCTTCAGTATCCCCTGAGGTCAGGCCACCAGTGTTCGTCGACGATCAAATCGTCCGTGTCGAGCAGGTGGCGCTCGAACTCAGTGACGTCCACCCGCGGTGGGGCGGCGTCCATCGCAGCGGTGACTTCAGTCGGCAGTCTGACGTTGTGCGTTTCGACGTAGTGCGCGAGCCCTTCCGGCCAGATGAAGCGAACGCCGTTGGTCAGCTCCGCACTACCGTTCGCCTGCCCGCAGATGCGACAAAGCGACCTGCCGGCGGCAGCGGCGAACACGCTCCCGCCACGACGGTATTCCACCGCTCGATCGCGCAGCGCGGCATCGAGTGATTGATCGACGAACGACCGAACGTCAGGCCACCCGGGTGCCTCAGGACCGAACCAATATCCGCTCAAACCGCAGGCTTCGGGTCGTTGCAGTCACCGAGCCATCATCCCAAGCGCCGATCGTGAGTGGTCGCTTCGGCTGTCGTGCGCTGGCGTCCCAGGAGTACGTCCAGCCTGAACCCAGGAGACCAGGTCGCCATCCGGTGCGATCATGGTGGCGGACGGCGGAACAGGGAGGGCTGGTTGGCGAAGCGACGGTACGTGGCGAGGGGCGTGCCCGGCGGCTATCGGATCTGGGACAACAAGGCGTCGCGGTGGTGGGGGGGACCAGTACGAACTGTGCCCCGACGACCTGCTCGCCGAGCTGAACGGCGCACGCGACCCCGCTCGGATCACCGCCCTTCTCAAGCGCTACCAGGCACTCCGGCGCTGAGCCTGAGGAAGAACTGGCGGTCGCTGCGGACGGCAGCCCGGCTCTGGCCGCTGAGATCAGCCCGCTCATCACCCTGAGCGGGAAGCAAGTCGTGGCTTTACCCTCGAACCGGTGTCAACGAAGTACCCTCACCGCATGTCCCGCCCCGTGACCCGAACCTCGTTCAAGCACGCCTTGCTGCCAATCGCCAACCCCCGCGAGCTGCCCGCTCCGCAACGGTTGTGGGCCAATTCGGAATGGGAGCGGATCAGGCTGGGACTGCAGGAGAAGGACATGGACGACAAATGGGTGGCGCTGGTCGAAGGCGACCGGCTGTCCATCTATCGCGCCGGAGTCGGGCAGTGCGCCTACGACGCCATCTTCGCCCCTTGCGAAGGTGGCTACCGAATCACCACGGCCTGGACGGAGGCTGGCCGCAACGACCGGCCAGACCTGCACAGCGCCTTCCTCGAACTGCTGATCACCGGACAGATCCTGCGCTCGCCCGACAATGACCTATGGGCCAGGTTCACCACACTGGGCGGAATCCGCGCCCTCTTCGGTTCCTGACCGAGCTGCCCGCGGCGCTTAGCCGTGCCGCCATCGCCCCTCTGGCGCTTCCAATCTCGATGTCCTGGCTGGGGGTAAACCCTCTGAAGATCAACCTATGTCGACATTCGCTTCGAACGCGACCCTGTTGAATGCTGATCATGCCCGCTCCAGCCGCTAGACCGCGCTCTCATCGGCATGAGCGGACAACGATCAACAGCGCTTGACCGTCTTGTTCGACAACCGGTATCCGTGGCGTCGAATCTTGGTATGTGCTGGTTCTACGACCACCTCTGCGCCACTGACCTGTAGATTTGGGTTTGCAACGGGTATTGCTGGGTGCGCCAAACCCCAGTTTGCAGCCCATTTTTCTGGCGATTCCGAACAAGCATCTACCGATGGTCCACACACGGTCCGGAAACAATTCGGACCGCACCGGTTTGAATAGCCGCGGTCGGCACCACGTGCCGCCACCTTCAGTCGCCGGTACCGGCCACACCCAAGGTCGCCCCCCAGAGTCACCAGTGCTTACGCGGAAAGACTCATTGGCATCAAGACGGTAATCGCCAACAGGCATGCCCTTTTGACGCCAAGCCGTATTCCTTCAGAGTTGACATTGCAGGCGACAGATCCCTTTTCGACAAGGACTTCCGAGACGTCGGCGTAGAGCCGCCACGACAGCGTGCACCCAGAGGTAGTCCGTCCCGAATCCCCTGAGACCGAGTCTTTCAAGATGACACACCACACCCGTGCGGCATTGCAGGCTCCAGCCTTATCCTTGCCGACTGCCAAACCATCGGCGATCGCGAAAGTTATCAACAGGGGACCTCGCGACCGGTTCGACGGCGTTGCTCGCGATACCTTTGGCGGCAGCACCGTGTCACTAGACTGACGAGCCGACTCGGTCGCCGGTTGAGCAGTTTCTGCCCCTGCAGTCGCGGTAGCGTCTATACCGGTCTCACCTGTCGGCGGCGTGAGACTCGAGCGAGGAGCCTCTGCCGCAGGCTCGGAGCCCGCGCCAAAAATCTCTCCCCCAACGACCATGCACCATCGATTATTTGCCAACATGGTAAGCAATCCAGCTACGAGCGCCACCACCGAGCCTGCCCAAAGCCAACGCTTCTTCCCAGTTGTTTCAGCCATCACCACGTCGGCTCTGAACGGACACTCGTTATACCTTCGCCCAGACGTCGGTCCAGGGCTTGCCTTAGTTACAGACCGGTTGATTCGATCTTCGCGGCATTCCCGGGAAGGCGACGACCTCCCTCAACTCCTGCGGGAGCAGGGACTGAAAAGGACAAGAATGTCGCAACGTACACGCATGCTGACCCGCGCCCGAGTAACCCGCCGCACTCGCCGCCACAGGCCTCGCACTGGGCGCCATGGGACTGATGACACCATCAGCCGCCGCAGCCACGGCGGCCGGCAGTGAACACCAGTCCGGCCCGTTCGGGAACAACGGATGCCACACCGACCCGACCGACGGCGGCTTCTACTGCACCGTCTTCGACATCGCCCCAGCAGCGAAGCCCGTTCTCGACGTGGCTGTCGGAGTGACCTGCCCCAACAGGGAAACCAAGGACTTCATCATCTGTATGTCGGACCAGTAACAGCCGGCCACCCCGCAGCGCGACGATCTCCCCGTCCAGCACCAGATAACCCAGCCCGGCCGCCACGCCCATGATCTCCGGGATCCGGTCGGCCAGGTCGATCTCCCAGCACGACTACGACACACCGCAGCGGTGAAGAACAGCGCACGCCAACCGTCGAACTCCGGGGTTTTGGGGCGGGGAAAGTCCGTTTCGTCGGCAGTCCGGGATTAGCCGGCCGCGGTGACTTCGGTTCAGGGGTAAACGACAAGCTAAACCTCTCCGCAAGGCGGAATCGGGGCGGCTTCAGGGGGGCGGTGGCTGCGCTGCCCCTGGGCGTACGGCACCGATCATCGGGCGAGCGCTGGGCGGCGTGTCTATGACCGGGCAGGGAGTCGGGCTTGCAGGCCGTCCAGGATCGCCTGGAGGCCGAATGCGAGTTCCCGGCCGGAGGTGGTGGCCGGGTCGTCTTCACTCCATCCCTCGCTGAGGGCGCGCAGCCGCGGGAACTGCATCGCGATCTCGGTCATCCGTGCGGCCCTGGCCTGGTCGTCCCCGTCACCGGCGGCGCGTGCTTTCCACGCGATCTCGGACGCCGCGCCGAGAGCGGTGCCCAGCACGAAGGTGAACACGACCTTCATCGCCTGTTCCGCGTCGCGTCCGGTGAACCCGGCGGCTTCGTAGATCGCGAGCAGGTGGTCGTCGTGACGCGCTTTGCCTGGGCCGTAAACGAGGTGAGTGCTCATGGCAGGCACCAGCCAGGGGTGCCGCAGGATCATCGCGTACATGCTGTCGGCCATCGCGGTGGCCGCGGTCCGCCAGTCGGCCTCGTCCAGGTCAGGCAGCTCGAGCTCACCCCATACCGAGTCGGCGGCGAGCACGACGAGATCGTCCTTGCTCTGGACGTGCCAGTAGACCGAGGTCGCGGCCGAGCCGAGCCGGCTACCCAGCTGCCGCATGCTCAGGCCCTCGACTCCGCCCGCGTCCAGCAGTTCGACTGCGGCTCGGACGATCTGTTCCCTGGTCAAGGTTTCGCGCGGCATCCGCTCAGGATAGGCCACGACTCGCACGGTGTTCGAGAACACACTTGCACACTGTTCGAGTGCTCCCTACGGTTGAACTCGAACAGTGTGCAAGTCCTAGGAAGGGAACTCCAGTGGCCCCGTTCGTCGTCGTTGCCGCTTCGATACTGCAGTTCTTGCTGGCGGCGACCTTCGTGGTCACTCCCGTCGCCGGCGCTCTCCACGGTCCCCACGCCCAGCGGGCCGCCGAGACCGAGGTGGTGAGGCAAGGCTTCCCGGCCACACTCCTGGCCGAGCGCGGGATCAACTTCGGGACCAGCCGCGCCAGCATCGTGGTCGCGGTCGCGATCGGTCTGTGCCTCGCGACGCTGGCCTCGCTCAACCTCGCCGGAAACGGGGCGGGTCAGCTCCTGTCGTGGATCTTCCAGCCGATCGTTCTCATCCTCGGATGCGTCATCATGCCGGGCGAAGTGTTCGTCACGCGCTTCATCACGTCGGCCTTCGCCAAGTCCGATGATCCGACACTGCGAAACCTGGAGGTCGCAGCGTTCGTCAACGCCGCGGTGACCACCGTCCCCGCCTGGTACCGCACCGTGATTGCACTACGCCTGGTACTGGCAACAGCGGGCTCACTACTGATCATCATCTTGCTGGCGATTCCAACGGCGAACGCCCACTTCGGTTGAACGTTAAGCTGAGACACTGTTCCAGGACGACAGGTAGCGCCCCTTCGCCGAGCCATGGTCTCTCAGATGCCGACTGGGTCGCCAGTCTCGAAGGGCCATCAACCCGGTGCCCGCCGCCCAATCGTGCCAAGATTATCCAGGTGGCTCCGCGCCCCCCCTCGGCGTGGAGCCACCTCTTTCCTCGCAGTTGCTGCGCGCTCCCGATATCGCCTGTCATCATTCACACGAATTTCCCTGGGGCAAAACTGGGGCACGAGGGGGTCTCAAACGGTCTTGAACTGCATCCAGCAGCGCTGAACCACAGCGCTTTTCCTGCAGTTTCTCCGGTCCCACAGGTAGAAAGCCCCTGCGCACCTCACTGGCAGTGAGGGGTCAGGGGTTCGAGTCCCCTTAGCTCCACAGTGACGAAACACAGCCCGCCTGGAACATACGCCGAGGTAGGGCGGTTTTTTCGTTGTACCTCACTTTGAGAAACGATGCACCGAACTTCAGCTACCGTTCAGTAACTGGGGCAAACCTGGGGCACGCCCATGACCCCGTTTCAAACGGGGTCACCAAAACTGCCCCAGGCCAGTACCCCAGCCGGGTGATCCTTTGGAGGCATCTACGCCGCTCAGGTTAGATCTGCGGCCTGCAACCGACGAGCGACCGGCGATGACGCTGGGGCGGTGCCCGTTCAGGCGAACGTGGCTCGATGACATCCTGAGCGGCCGCGCGGACTTGGTCCCTGCTGGGTGGCTTGACCAGCCGAGTCATCAGCTCTCCTGGGCGGTGTGCCGTCTGGTGACTCCGATGATGGATGTCGCGGCGGCCCGGTGACTCGGTCACTGCCCATCCGTCCACAACCGACACGGGTCAGCTTCCTCACCAGCGCTGGACGCCGTGCGACGATCAAGCGATGGAAGCTCGTAAGAACCCGAACTACCTGAAGGCGGTGGCAAAGGCCGTTGAGGAGTTCCGCGCCGCGCTGGTCGAGTTCCTCGAGCTGCACGTGATCAACGAAGGCTTCGGCTCGCTGGCACCGGGAATCGCCCCTGCGGTCATACCGCTCGATGAGGCTGATCCAGGCGAGATCACGCGGCGACGGGAAAAGGTGACTCGCTTGGCCGGCCGCGCGTCTGCTGCCGCGGAACTCACGGCGACGTCCATCTCCGTTCAAGGCCCGATGGGCAGTGGTGTGGTCGACCCGTTCATGAACTGGGTGACGATCACGCGTCCCAAGCCGATGTTGGAGAGCGTCGACGTCTTGAGTGCATGCGACTACGCCCTTGGCAAGCTCGAGGAGTTGATCCTGCGAGCCGAGGCCGAGATCCCACCGACCGTAGGTGCAGAGGCCATGCATCCAGCGGTCTGGGGGCCAATCGCTCGGCTATGGCGTGACGGGCACTTCCGGGAAGCGGTGGCGGCCGCATCCGAGTCCGTCGTCGCGATGGTAAAGGCCCGTACGAAACGCAACGACGTCTCCGCCACGGACCTGTGGAGACAAACCTTTTCGGACAAGGACCCTCGCCCTGGGCAGCCGCGACTGCGCTGGCCCGGCGACCCGAACGACCAAGACGTCAAGACCATGAACTCCGGTCTGCTCTCCTTCGCTCCCGGTGTGCAGATGACAATCCGGAACAGCGCTGCCCACAGCCTCGGCGAACTTGACGAGCAAGCAGCCCTCGAGCGACTGTCCGCGCTGAGCCTTCTGGCCCGTTGGGTCGACGAATGCGACGTCGTCGAGGCCCCAATTTCCTTAACCGAGTAAGAACGTCGTCCGGCGTTCTGCAGCGCAGTCCGCGCGGTCAACGCGTGGAGTGTCAGGTGACCGGTCACGGACCGCACCCACCCCTGGCGGAGACCTCAACGTTGACGCACTGCTCTGCTGGACAGGTCACTGTGAATGGACCTGTCCTGTCCTTGAGGTTGCCCCCAGGAACCTCAGGCCTGGCGACCGACCATGCGCGCGGGGACGGAGTACTTGTTCATCCTGACAGTGACCTGGGCGTAGCGGTCCACGCGTGGGGTGAACCAGCGACCGGTCTCGAACGGCTCGCTTGGCAGTGGAGCGAGCCGTGGCTGCTCGGTGGCGAAGTGTTCTCCGATTGTGCGGGCACGGGACCCGATCCGCCGTGCGTCGTCGGCTTCGTCCCAGGCGTCGACCATGGTGTTGAGCTCGGCGAGGGAGTCGACTTCTGGAATGGGGACGAGGTGGTTGCGACGGAACCAGCCGATCTGCCCCTCGACGCCGCCCTTCTCATGCGCCCCTTGGATGCCGGGCTGGCAGTAGAAGGCGTCAATGCCGTAGTGGGACCGGAAGGCGGTCCACCGGTCGGCCTCGACGCGTTGGCGGGAGAACCCGATCACGCTTGCGAGGGCAGCCTTGAGGTTGTCGTAGCGGATCTTCCCGATCGGGACGCCACCGAGGACCCGGAACGCGTGTGCGTGACCCTCGAAGAAGGCTTCCTGACCGGCCGAGGCACTGATTCTGTGCACGGCCTTGCCGGAGTAGGACAGCCGCAGGCTGAACAGCGTGCAGCTGACCAGCTCTCCGCGTAGCCGGATCGCGACTTCGCCGAAGTCGACCTCGGCCTCGCGGCCGGGCAGGTGCTCCTGCGGAATGAACGTGTTCGCGGGCTCCCGGCCCGCTTCGATCCGGATCTCACGGCGTCGCGTGGCGACGTACTCGCGCACCATCCAGTACGACACGTCAGCGGCGTGGTGCTCGTCCAGGAGGCGGTCGAAGACCCGCTTCGCGGTATGCCGTTGCTTGCGGGGCGCATCCAGGTCGTCACGAAGCCAGTCGTCGATGACCGCCTTGTAGTCGTCGAGGCGCGAGCCCCGCTTCGGCTGCGCATGGCGCGGCTTCGGCCACGCCGACTCCAGGGCCGCGGCGACAGTGCGGTACCCAACCCATACTTGCGCTGCATCGCGCGGTTCGACATCCCTGATCGCGCGTCCCGTCGGATCGCCGCGTACAGGTCGACTCGATTCACTGTCCGGCGTCCGCGATGGCGGCTTCAGCGGGTGCTGGCCGGATAAGTCCCGACAAGGCGCTGCAGTGTCGCAACGGTTCGCGTGGTGACGGGGACGGATAGGAGTTGTTCGAGGGAACCCGTGACGTTGCCTGCGGTCTGGCGAGGCTTCCAGCAAACGCTGTGGGCGAACGCAGGACCTAGGATGCGGATCTCGACCAGACCGTCCGGGCTGCGATATGGAAGTTGGACATCCGGGATCTCGTGCACGTCGTAGAACGAGATCATCGAGCGATATATGCCCTCCCCAGGATCCACCGGCAGCGTCTCCCCGACAGCACGCCGGATCTGCTCCAGCGTCCGGACGGTGACCGGATGCCGGTACCCAGCAGCCCGCAACTCAACAATCGCCTGGGCTGCCGCCTTCTCAGGGTCAGCCGCCTCGAACACGACCGTCCCGTTGCTCTGGAAACAGCGAGCAGCCGCCGGACCGCCGAATGCCTCCACCAGCTCGGCGCTTGTCGGACTGCCCGGGTGGCCGAGGTTGAGATTGCGGAAGAAGGCGACGGAGTTCATGACTCGGCCAGATCCCTGATGACTTGTGCCGTCTCCGCCGGGTTGGTGATCATCGGCCAATGGCCGGCGTCGAGCGTGCGGTAGCCCCAGCCGAGCTGCTCCGCGGACACGTCAGCGGCCGGGGGGCTGGTCTGCAGGCAGCGCACAAAGGCCACACTCGCGTTCGTTGTGCTCAGGGGCTCCTTGATCGCCGGCTGGGTGTAGGTGCCGATCGGCTGCGCAGTCAGGTGCTGTTGCATCCACACGAAATCAGCGTCGGTGATGCCGTGCCCCGGGTAGAGCTGGTCGAGCTGCTCCCGGGAGAACCAGGGGATTGCCCCATCGTGAGCCAGGCTCGTCATGAACGCGGCGACGTCGGGTCCCATGACGTCGAACCACGACTTGTTGGGTTGCGGCAGAGCGGCGTCGATCAGGATCAGTTGCCGGATGCTGTGTGGTTGTCGCTCGAGTACTGCTGCTGCTACATAGCCGGCGAACGAGTGGGCAACGAGGGTCACGTCCGCAAGACCGATGAGTTCGGTGGTGACGTCCTCGACCCAGTCGCCCAGGCCGACGGTTCTCGCGGGGGTCGAGTCGTCGCCCGTGGTGCGCAACTGCGGCGTTATGGCTTGGAACCCATGGTCGTTCAGAATCGGTGTGACGCGTCCCCAGGCCCAAGGGCCGAGTCCGCTGCCTCCGACGAGCACGATGGGGTTGCTGGCGGTCATGTGTCCACTCCTACGCGGTTGATGAAGTCGGTCAGGTCAGTGATGAGCTCGACGGTGGAATCGAGCGAGGCGACGTGGCCGCCGGTGTCGTGCGAGTACCAGGCAATGAGGTTGTTCTCGCGGGCTGACACGGAGCGCGCGGCGAAGTCACCGCTACCGAAGACGCTCACCCCGGTCGGCACACCCGCAGCAACGGCATCGAGGTCGCTTGCATCCATCGAGTAGATCCGCATGCTGCTGCCAGCACTCGCTGTCAGCCAGTACAGAGTCGCGTTGGCCAAGATGAAGTCCGTTCCTAGACCGAAGTCGTCTCCGAGTTCGCCTTGCCAGAGTTGGTACTTGTCGAGCTGCCAGGCGAGCAGTCCCACCGGAGAGTCGGACAGCGCGAACGCCAGCGAGTCCGGGCGGCGACTCTGCAACTGGAGGTATCCACCGCCATCAACGGCGAAGCTCCTCAGCCTGCTCCATGCTGGCTCGTCGTCCGCGTTTTCGGCCATGAAGCCTCGTAAGCCGGCGCTGACGTGGACACCGATGACCCGCCCGGGTTCGACTGCCCCGATGGCTCGGGCGACTACGGATCCCCAGTCCTGTCCGTGGACGATGAACCGGTCATGCCCCATCGCCGACATCGCATCAGCCAGGAGGCGTGCCGAGTCGGTGACCGACCAAGCACCGGGTGGCAGCACTGAGGTGCCAAATCCGGGGAGAGTTGCCACCACAACCTCGGACGCCAGGGTCTGCAGCGGCTCGATTACCCGGTGGAAGGCGAGAAATGAGGTGGGCCAGCCGTGCAGGAGCAGAATCGGGACTTGCCCTGATCCGGGGAACCTTGCGGCGTGGACTCGACGACCGCCAATGTCGAGATTGACGTGGTCGCCGATTCCCCGACGCTTTGGTTGCTTAAGCCACTGATCCCACTCGGCCGCATACTGCTCCACGATCGACGGCGTGACACCGTGTACCCAGTTTTCTGAGGACGGCAAGACTGGCCATCGCGTTTCACTCAGACGGCCACGGAGTGCCTCAAAGTCCGGCCCCGGGGACGTGAGCGCACCCAGAAGCAGTTGGTAGCATCCTGTCACATTGTCACTCTAGGAAATATGACAGGGTGCTGTCAAAGGGGGGTTGCGGTGAACGCCGATGTCGACGCGGCTCTACATGCCATCTTCGAGGTGAACCGGCTCCTCCGTGACGCTGGAGAGCGAATATCCGCAACCGCTGGCCAGACGCACTCCCGTCGCATGGTCCTCCAAACCGCCGGCGACCGCGCCACCGTGCCGGACATCGCCCGCCAACTCGGACTCCAGCGACAAAGCGTCCAGCGTGTCGCCGACGAACTGGTCCAGGCAGGCCTAGCCCATTACGAAGACAACCCTCACCACCGACGATCCCGACTTCTCGTCACAACAGCAGCCGGCAAGACCGCACTCGCGGCGATCCAGCGCGCTCACCACGAATGGGTCGCGGAACTGGAAGCCACGGTCGGCGAACTCGACTGGGCACACCTTCGTGCTGATCTGGACCACATCGTGCAGACCGTAGGGAATCACCCGCGGCCCCCCGAGTAGATGGCGGCTCGCGCGCCCAATCATCTGGGATGCCACCCGGTGGTGTCGACTCTCGCCAACATGCTGACCCGATGGATCCTCGTCGGTGCTCGAACTCGCCTACAAGTGGTGTCGGACGAGACCTCCGTAGCCAGTCCAGGCGCGCCGGCTGTGCCGCTTGCCCGTCGTGGGACCACCTCGTTGCCATTCTTGGTGCCGCCGACGGGCGGCGCAGAAGCAGAGCAGGAAATCGCCCGGCGATTTGGCTGAACGCTAGGGTCCCGAACGAACGATCAGCGGCATGAGCGGAGAATTGCCCACCGGAGTTCAACGGGGCCCGACCCGGCAGGAGGAGCCGTCCATGTCTGTTCGCCTGAGCGCGGTCGTCAAGGCGCCGAACGGATACCTGCTCGCCCTACGACAAGACTTGCCTGACAGCACCCATCGACATCTCCTGCCTGGCCGCAGGGTCGAGGACACCGACCGGCCGTTCGAGGACGCATTGCGGCGTGTCCTCCGCGAGCAGGCGAACCTCAACACGACCATTGGGGCGCTCATCAACATCGACAAGACTGGCGTTGACGACGAATACGTGTTCATCGCGTACGCCGACGGGGACAACTCGGTTTCGGGAGACTTCACTGAGCTGTTCCCTCCAGCACCGGGCGGGTGTTCCTGGAACTGCATCGAGCTCACCCCAGCCGCCATCCACGACGCCAACTTCACGCCCGAGGGAATCGGATACCTCCTCGCCGGCCACCTGCGACACGGCCAGCTGCCGTGGGCGCTGGCCGATATCCGATCACGACCGCCTGCCACTCGCCGCCACCACAAGGCGCCCTGAGCCGTGAGAGTCCCGTGCTCAACGGCACAGGCGGGCTCGACAGCGCCGGGACCACGCCCGCATCGCGGCATGAGCGGATGTTCGTAGTAGGACGAACAGGTGGACTGCTCGGTCTGTGCGAGGAGGTGCCGGGTCGGCGTGTGTCGGCGCTCGTTGCCCTTGTCGCCCATGGGTAGTGCCGAGAGTGTTCGCTTCGCTACTGTTGTCGTGGAGTCGGCGGTAATGCGAAGGGGCCCTCACCATTCCGTTGATCGGCTTCGTGGCATCCCTGTTGCCGCCGTTGTTCGCGGCTCGATCTCGTTCCCTGTTCTGGCCCCTGACTTCCCCGATCATGAGGCACCTCTCCGCGGCACTCGCCGTCACCGGGCTCTGGCTGCCTGCGCTGCTGGCAGTAGTTTCGTTCGGCCGGTCAGGCCTGGCTGCCACCACCTGGCTGCTCATTCCGTTGTGCGTCCCCGTGGGAGCAGCGCTGGTGGTAACCGCTGTGTTGGCCGTTACCGCCCAACTCATCGGCACCACCGTCAGCGTCATCCTCCGCACCCCCTGGTCATGGGTCATCGGCGAGTGGGCAGCGCCACTGGCCTATGCGGCCGCCAGTCGTTGGCTGGTCGACGCTAGGTGCGTCGCCTGAGCTCACCGCCGAGACCAAGGACGACTGTCAAGCCCAGGCCGCCGCCTGCAGCCACTCGGCCGGGGACCAGTCGTCGTGCGTGTATGTCAGGTTCGGTTCAGTCCCCCGCCCGGCCGGTGTCGTACGCCCACATCGCGATCTCGACCCTGTTTCGGGCGCCGATTTTGGTCAGCAGGCTGGCGACGTGGGTCTTGGCGGTCGTCAAGCCGATGAATAGCTCGGCGGCGATCTCTGCGTTCGTGCGGCCGCGGGCGACCAGCGTCAGGACCTCCTCCTCGCGTTCGGTGAGCGGCTCGATCGGTTGGGTTCGTCGGCTCGACGGTTCCCTGGCGGCGAGCGTGGCCAGCAGCCGCCGGGTGATGTTCGGCGCGATCAGGGCATCGCCGACGGCGGCGGCATGGACGGCCTGGACGAGCAGTTCCGTCCCGGCGTCCTTGAGCAGAAAGCCTCGGGCGCCGGCTCGGAGCGCGCCCTGGACGTACTCGTCGAGGTCGAATGTCGTGATCACAACTACTGCGATCGGGTCCGGGACGCCCCGCCCTGCGAGGAGCTTGGTCACCTCGATGCCGTCGAGCCCGGGCATCTGGATGTCGACCAGGCACACGTCGGGGCGGAGCCGATGCGCCAGCTCGACGGCGGCGTGGCCGTCGGCGGCCTGGCCGACGACCTCGATGTCGGGCTGCGCGTCAAGGATCATCGACAGGCCGGTGCGCACCAGGTCTTGGTCGTCGGCCACCAGCACGCGCACCGTCATCGGCGTACCTTAGTCGGCAGTTCGGCGTCGACGGTCCACCCGCCCTCGGGCGCCGGTCCGGCACGCAGTGTGCCGCCGAGCAGCTGCACACGCTCGGTCATCCCCAGCAGCCCGAAGCCGTGGTTCGCCGACCGTGCCGGGTCGATCTGTCCGTCGTCGGTCACGCGTAGTCGCAGCGTTTCCGCGCCGTCCACGACCCGGATCTCCACACGTGAGGCGTTGCGGGCGTGCCGCAGGGCGTTGGTCAGCGCCTCCTGCGCCAGCCGGTAGACCGCCACGTCGATCTGGGGCGGAAGTTCGTCCAGGTCATCCGGCAACTCCACGTCGACGACCGGGACCGGGGCGTGTCTGGCGAGGGACACCAGGTCGGCAACGCCGGGCTGAGGGGCGTACCCCGCCGGCGCTCCGTCGCGCAGCACACCGACCATCACCCGCATCTCCGCGAGCGTCCGCGACGCTTCCCCTTCGATCGCCGCCAGCACCTCGAGTGCCGCCTCAGGTCGCTGCCCGGCCATCGCCCGGCCCGCCTGCGCCTGCACAGCGATCGCCGAGACGTGGTGGGCGACGATGTCGTGCAACTCGCGCGCGAGACCGACCCGCTCCTGGACGCGGATCCGGTCCAACTCCCGGCGCCGGCTCTCGGCGCGGTAGCGGAACGCCGCTCCGCCCGCCGCGGCCGCCGCGAGGATGGCGAGCCCGCCGAAGATCTCGGTCGGCCCGATGTAGTCGGGGACCATACCGATTCCCGCGGCGACCGCCACCACCGTCAGCCCGATCACGATCTCGCGCCCTGAGCCCCAGCGGACCAGCGCGTAGACGAGCACCAGGACGTAGATCATCGTGTCGAGGCCCACGCTCGGGGCTCCGCCCAGCAGGCTCGCCAGTCCCGACGCCATCGCGGTGCCGAAGGCCGCCACGACACAGGCCAACGGGTGGGTACGCCGCCACAGCAGCACCGGCGCGAGTCCGACCGCCACGATCGTCGCGAACGGCCGCCAGGCGACGTCGTCCCGGAGGACTCCCTCGAGCAGCGCCGTCACCATCAACGCCCCGACCAGCGCCCAGTCGCGCGACACCCGTTCGGGAACGTCCGTGGCGCGCGGCTCGGCCCACAGCGAGCGCAGGGCGTTGGTGGTCACGCACCCAGCCTAGGGACCGCCGAGGCGCCGGGGACCGACCGAAAGAACGAGACGCCGCTCCTCCCCACGGCCGGGGCGGGTCCGGCCTCGACGACGATGTGCCCGCCGCCGGGCTCGGCGATCGTTGGCCCACCAGTCCTCACCACGACAACGGAGCCCACGATGAGAACACGTCAACCCACGACCGTATTGGACGAGCAGCGGATCCCGGTGAGAGCCAAGCTCGCCGCAGCGTGGACGAGCCTCGTGCTCCTGTACGCCTACGTGGACATTCTCGCCTTCTTCAAACCCGGCGTCATCAAAGACATCGAGGCCGGCGTCGTCTTCGAGTTCGACATCAGCCAGACGTTGTTCACCGTCTTCCTCACGCTCATGGCGATCCCGATCCTCATGGTCGTGCTGTCGATGATCCTGCCTGCCCGGGCGAACCGCGCCACGAACCTCATCGTGGCCTCGGTACAGGTCCCCTTCGCGGCGTTCAACGCGGTGGGCGAGTCCTGGACGTACTTCTACGGCCTCGGCGTCGCACTGGAACTGATCGTTCTCGCCCTCATCCTGCGGTACGCCTGGACCTGGCCCCGCACCGCACCGTCGGCGACCACGACGACCATGGCCACCAGCCCGGACCGTGAAACCGTTCGCGCCCAGCAGTAAGCGTGAACCCAAGCCCATTCCCCATCCTGTTCAGAGCCATCTGCCTCGGTGCCGCGGTGTGGGCCTGCCAGCGGTGGGACACCGACTACGACTGACCTGCCGGTAGGGGCCTTCCAAGGCCCCTACCGGCAGGTCAGATCATCGGATTCGCACACAGGCCCACCGCATCGTCGGCA
Source organism: Amycolatopsis sp. NPDC043889 (assembly GCF_056435645.1). Classification (NCBI taxonomy): domain Bacteria; kingdom Bacillati; phylum Actinomycetota; class Actinomycetes; order Pseudonocardiales; family Pseudonocardiaceae; genus Amycolatopsis; species Amycolatopsis sp. NPDC043889. The sequence continues at coordinate 86,963 of NZ_JBWKEC010000026.1, read as the reverse complement.
CCGGACCCCAGCGCGGCAACGTCGTCGTTCGCGTCACTGGCACCCGCCACGACGAGCCGACATATCACGTCCGCCAGTCCCCACCGAACACCCAGGAGGTCCCGGTCATGATCCAGGCACACCAGCTCACCAAGCGCTACTGCGACAAGACCGCCGTGCACACCCTCCGCTTCACCATCGCGCCCGGCACCGTCACCGGGTTCCCCCGGTCCCACGCTGCACAGGCAAGTCCACGACATGCGGTTGATCATGGGACTGGACCGGCCGACTTCGGGCACCGTCACGGTCAACGGCAAGCCCTACGGGCAGCACCGTTCCCCGCTGCGGGAGGTCGGCGCCCTGCTCGACACCAAAGCCGTGCACCCCGGCCGCAGCGCCCGCCCGCACCTGCGTGCGATGGCCGCCACCCAACAACATCAAGACTTCCCACGTCAGCGGGTCATCGAGATGCCCAGCCTCTCCGGGGCCGCAACCAAGCGCGTCGGCGGGTTCTCCCTCGGCATGAGCCAACGCTGGGCATCGCCGCCGCAATCCTGGGTGACCCCCGAACGCCGACGATGGTCTCTACCCAGTCCAGGCTGAGAACACGTCAACGTCCGCTTCTCGGCATGAGCGGACGTCAGCGAGTCAGCGCCACATCGTTGGCACACGTGCCATTGCCGCTCGCAGTCGGCGAACGGGTCCACGACGATGATGGCCCATCGGTACACGATGGGCAGTGATCAACCTTGTGCACGGCGAAAGGGGCGTCCTATCTCGCTACGAGATACCCAGTCATCTATCCACATCGGACTTGACCGCGTTGCGCAGGGCGGCGGTGACGTACGACCAGTCGAAGGTCGCCAGGCTGTCCTCGGCACGGGTGGTGATCGTGTCCGGGTCGAGCAGCGTCACACCAGCCTTCGTCAGTCGAGCGACGCTGTCCGCGTACGCGGGGTGCCGACGAAGGACGGGTTTGACACACGGAGCGGCAACGATGGGGACTTCGGTGCCAAGCATCTCGTTGAGCACGCCCAACGCGAACGTGTCGCTGAAACCCGACGCCCACTTGTTCATCGAGTTGAAGGTCAGTGGAGCGGCTAGGGCGTGCCCTGCGGATCTTTTTCATGATCGTGTGCAGATGATGGTGTGTGGTCGGACGTGGTGAGCTGACGGATAGGGCCTGGGCGGCGATCGCGCCGTTGCTGCCCGCGCAGTCGGGGCAGCGGGGTGGCCGGTGGCGGAGTCATCGGCAGGTGATCAACGCGATCTTGTGGCATGAGCGGACGGGTGCGCCGTGGCGTGATCTGCCGGAACGGTATGGGCCGTGGAAGACCGCGCATGAGCGGTTGCGGAAGTGGACCGCGGACGGGACGTGGGACCGCATCCTGGAGCACGTGATCGTCAAGGACGACTCACTCGGCACGCTGGAGGACAACGTCGAGTTCGTGGTCAGTGTCGATTCCACGAGTGTCCGGGCCCACCAGCACCAACTGGCTCTGGGCCGAGCTGAACATCCACCTCGTCGACTGGGAGTTCGTCGGCTACAGCGACACGCCGTACGACGCCGCAGAGCTCGTCGAACACCTCAGCGCCCACGCCATCGACGACGAGTTGTGGATCTCGCTGTTGCCGGACCTCGGCATCGTCGACGTCGCGACGAGCCGCCGGTTCCTTGCTGCGCGGCGCACCGTCACGATCCGCTGGCTCAGCGTCCTATGAAACAGCGCAACGAGCGAGTCGACGAGTTCGAGTTCCAGTTCAGGCGGGTCCGCAAGCTGATGAACAGCGACTTCCTGTGACACATCTGGTGCCGGCGGCGCTGCAGACGAGATGTCCCCCGATCGGGGTAGCGTCATCGGTGCACTGCCGGTTCCGCGATTGCCGTCCAGCCCGCTGCGCGGCACCGGCACCTCGGCCGACTGCCATTCGGCCCACCGCGCGGCCGAACACGGCCTGCCGACCGAATACTTGCCGTGCGTGGGTCAGCTCGACCTACCCGCCGATGACATAGCGACCACCGCAGTCAGCGTCGAAGACGAGCAAGCCGGAGCAGCCACAGCTGCGCGCCCCCGGCCCGATCCGGACCTCCACTTCCTCGGCCGAGCACTGCTGGGCCTGAGGAAGCTCTGAGCAGAGTCAGCGCTGGCCCTCCCGGCACCGACTGGCGACCCTCGGCCGGGTCGCTGAACATGCAAGTAATCGGGACAGATAGAGCGCAGCTCGGCGAACTGCGTCGCAGGTAAAACGACAAGCACTCAAGGCGATGCGATCGAGGTGGCTCAGCCCGTGAGGTGCACGGCGCGGACGAGCGAGCCAGCGGGGTCCATGAGTCGATCCTGTTCGCGGTGACCGTGGGTGATCACCGCGCGCACGTCGGTTGAGGCTCGTCACCCCTGCTCCGCGCCGGCAGCTCACGAGGTCCCTGGGGTGCCGTGGCAGAGCCTGCAACCCACGGGGTGGACGGATGGCCGGGTGAAGTGGTCATCTTGGCGCTCACGACCACGATCCGACCGGAGGGTTTCCGTGTCCATCACCGTTCTCGATGTCGGCGGCACGCATCTTCGCTGGGCTCGCTGGTCTGCCGAACACGGGCTTGACGAAGTCCGCAGCGCGATGACGCCCAGCCTGCGGAACAGTCCACACGCGACAGTCGAGGAGTTGCGGGCGTCACTGGTGAAGGCGATGACCGAACCCGTTCTGCCGGACGCGGTTGCCGGGGTCTCGTTCGGCGCCGCGCTCGATCACCGTACCGGGGTCGTGTACGCGTCCGCGCCCTTGTGGGGGTCGCACGTCGAGCCCTTCGATCTTCTCGGCGCGCTGCGGTCCGCGCGTCCCGATGTGCGCTGGCACGTGGTCAACGACGTCACCGCCGCGCTTCTGCACCTCGCCGCGTCGCCGCACGCGGAAAACCGCCGGAAGATCTTGCTGGCGACGATCAGCACCGGCGTCGCCTGCCGGACCATCGACTCGCGCACCGGGGAGATCGCGCTCGATAGCCTGGGCTTGCAAGGCGAGATGGGACATTTGCCCGCGACAGTCACGATCGACGGCGAACCGGTCGACCTCCGGTGTGACTGCGGACAACCTGGTCATGTCGCGGCCTTCGCTTCGGGCCCGGGACTACGCCGGCTGGGCAAGGTGTTCCGGGACCGGCGACCTCAGCGGTGGGCACGGTCTCGGTTGGCCGGGGACGGGCCGTTCGAAGCCACGCTGAAGTCGGCGCTCGACGAGGCGGATCCGGTGGCGATCGAACTGTTGCGGGCCGCCGCCAAACCGGTGGCCGACGTCGTCCGCACCGCGCTGTGCCTCGATCCGGAGATCGATCTGGTGGCCTTCACCGGCGGTGTCGCGACCGGGCTCGGCCAGCATTACCGGGACGCGCTGACCTTCCACTTGACCGCGGAAGGCCTGTACCTCACCAGCGAACGCGACGCCGGTTGGGTGCTCGACAGGATCCTGATCTGCGATTCCGGCGAGGCGAACGGCCTTGTCGGCGCCGGGCTCGCCGCCCAGGGCCGGCGCAGTCACCGCGCGGTCGTCCGCGCGGGCGGATCGCTGTCCGTCGCCTCGCGGCTGACGAGCGAACCCGGGCCGGGCGAGCTCGTCGTGGCGACCGAGTACGCGGGGCTGTGCGGGACGGACATCCAGATGTTGCGTGGTCTCCGGGATGATCCGGCGCCGGTGATCGGCCATGAAGGGATCGCGACGGTGGTGGCCACGGGTCCGGGAGTCCGGCCGGAGTTCGCCGCGGGCACGCTCGTCGCGATCAACCCGACCCATCCGACGGATCCGAGTTTCCTGTTGGGACACAACGTCGACGGCCTGTTGCAGGAGCGGACCCTACTGCCCGCCTCGGCCGTCGAAGGCGGCCTGGTGCTCCCTCTGCCCGCGAACACGGACCGGACGCTCGGGCCCTTGCTTGAGCCGCTCGCCGTGGCCCGGTACGCGCTGGGGGAACTCGACGCGTTCACGCCCCGGACCTTGATCGTCTACGGCGACGGCGTGATCGGGCATCTCGCCGTGCGCGCAGCCCGCTCTTGGCTCGGCTCGGCGACCCGGGTGATCCTGGTGCACCACACCGAAGCCGGTCTCGCGTTCAGCCGAGCGGCCCCGTACCGCGCGGACGTGCTGTGCACCCGGCTGGACTGGGCGCATCTCGAACCCGGTCCCGTCGGAGCGCTGCTCGCCACCCCGCGCGACGCGACGGTGTTCGCGTTGGAGGCGGTGCTTTCCCTGGGCATCGAAGAACTGGCCGTCGACATCGTGGGCGGGCTGCCACCGGCCGCCACGACACCGCTGCTCCCCGGCGTCGACCTCACCGCGGCCCGGGCCGCGAACTGCGGCGGTCTCCCGGATCCCGCGCGGATCGTGACGACCGGATCGGCCGACGGAAACCGGGTCCGCGTGTTCGGCCACCGCGGGGTGGCCGCCCGGCACCTGTTCGACTCCGCGTCCGAACTCGCCGCCGAACCCGCTCGGTACCGCGACCTGATCACCCACGAGACCGATCTCGAAGGCGCCGCCCGCGTGATGCGCACGCTGGCCGGTTCGCGCGAGCGTGTGATCGACGGCCGGAGACTGCTCAAGCTGTCCGTCCACTTGGGAGCGAGAAAGTGAGTCGCTGCCTACTCGGCCTGACCGAATGGCGGCTCGCCGAGGCAGGCCCCGAGGCCATCCGCAGGACCGCGGCCGCCGGAGCCGATGGACTCCAGCTCGACTTCGGCGGCCCCGGCCGCGGCGAATGGCTGGACGCGCCCGGGCGGCTCCGGGCGTTGCGCGACGCCGCCGCGGCATCCGGTGTCCGGTTGTTCGCGGTGGCGGGCAACCATCTCAACGACATCGGCCTGACCACCACGTCGGCGCAGCCACTCATCGAGCGCCTGCTTGACTCCGCGCACGCGCTCGAAGTGCCGTTGGTCTTCCTGCCGAGCTTCCGGCGCAGCGCCATCGACGGACCCGCCGCCTTCGATCGCACGGCCCGGGTCCTCGCCTGGGCCGCCGCCGAAGCCGAGGCACGGAGTCTGTGGCTGGCGAGCGAGAACGTCCTCGCGCCCCACCGAGCGGCCGAACTCGCCGAACGGGTCGGTTCCCCGGCGTTCCGGCTGGTGCTGGACACCTTCAATCCCGTCAAGGCCGGGCTCCGGCCCGAGTCGCTCGTCGCCGAAGCCGGGGATCTGCTCGCCGACCAGATCCACCTCAAGGACGGCCCGCCCGACGTCGGGAACACGCCCGCTCTCGGCGACGGTGCGGGACGGGTCGAAGACACCCTCGAAGCCCTGCGCGAACACACGATACCGGTGAGCGCCCTGGTACTGGAGAACGACTATCGCGACGGTGATCCCACCAGGCTCGCCACCGACCTCGCCTGGGCGCGCCGCCGCACCCGGTGGTTCACCCCACCGGAAGCCGCCGGCGGCCACCGAGCCCGCGGTGGATCTCCAGGGCCGCGCTCAGTTCCTCCGGTGTGACGTCGTTGACGAAAGTGGCGCCCCCGATCCCGACCGGCAACGGCAACCGCTGCTCGCCGTCACGGTGCCGGACGGCGTCGCGCAAGGCCTGGGCGAGCATTCCCGGCTCGAGCAGCGCGTCCCAGATGGGCAGTTCGAGCATCGTCATCACGGCGAAGACGCGATCGCGCTGGGCTTCGGTGAGCAGCCCGCGACGGTAGGCGAGGATCGTGGAGAGCGCCATGTCGACACAAACGGCCTCGCCGTGCAGGAGCGCGGGCAGCCCACGCATCTCGATCGTCGGGCTGAAGGTGTGGCCGTAATCGACGCACCGTTCCAGTTCGGCTTCCCACAGATTCGGTTCGAGCTCTTCGAGCATGCCGTGGGTGGCGGCGTACAGCACGGCCACCGCGGCCTGGTCGCTTTCCGGGCTGTGGCCCTGGAACTTCTCCGCGAGCAGGCGCGCGCCGTGTTCTTCCAGCAGTTCGAACAGCGCGAAGTCCTTGATCAGCGCGATCTTGAGGATTTCCGCGAGCCCGTTGCTGATCTGACGCCGGTCCAGGGTGGCCAGGAAGTTCCGGTCGAGCAGGGTCAGTTCGGCGTGGGCGTAGGTACCCAGCCGGTTCTTGTGCCCGTTGAAGTTCACGCCCGTCTTCACGCCGACACCCGCGTCGACGAGACCGATGAGCGTGGTCGGCACCCGGAGGAACGGGGTACCGCGCCGGTACAGGCTCGCGGCGAGGCCGACGATGTCCGTCAGGACACCGCCGCCGATGACGATGATGGGCTCGCGACGCCGGGCGATACCGAATCCGTCGAGTTCCTTGACTATTCGCGCCGTCGTCTCGAAATTCTTGACCGTCTCGTCCGCGGTCACCGTCATCATCGCGTACTCCAAGCCATGATGCTCGAAGTAGGCGCGGATCCGGTCTCCGTGGTGGCGGTCGACATTGGCGTCGATCACGACGAACCGGCGCGGTCTGCCCTGATCCTCCCCCTTCTCCAGCAGGTCCGTACGGTCGGAGCGGAAGAGATCCTCACAGAACCGCACCTCGTAGTTGACGCTCTTCTGGGCGCGAACAAGCCAAGAGGCCGACTTCTTCCCCGAATCGGTCATTACCCGTTCCTTTTTCCAGCGGTTATTCGTCAATGAAAAGACCGCGACTTCGCGTCGGTACCGTCATCTTTGCCGGTTCGTGGCCCCGCTGTCGCGTCGGTGAAACGACCACCCGTGAACGCTTCCGACGCCTGTCTTTCGCTCCGCGCGTCAAGTCGCGGGCAACTGCGGATTCTCGTCGGTTGACGGCGGTTCTCCGGCGTTCTTGACGTGATCGACTCCGTCGGTACGCTGGCGTCGGCCGTCGAATCAGCCGACTCCATCACGATAACCCGCGATCGGAGCACGAGAAAATGCGCCGGATCTGCCTGGCCCTCCCCACCGATCGGGCCTGTGCCAGCACGCTGTCGGACTTCCTCGAAGAAGGGGAGTTCGCGGCCAGGAATTTCGACGTCGAGGTCTTCTCATTGATCCTGGATTCGTCCTCGGAACAGGAGTACGCCGAACATGCCGGAATCATCGGCGGCAGGCGCCGAACCGAAAATGTCGTGGTACTGCACCTCGGTGAAACCGAGCAACGGGCGTTCCTTCGCCGAGTGACCGAGGGCGCCGACGCCGGCGAATCGATGCTCGGCCTTCTCCTTCCGCGAGGGGTTTCGTACGGGGCCTGCACCGACCGCGCCTTCCTGATCGCCCGCGCGCTCGGTTGCCGTTCTGTGCACCGCAGGGATTCCGACAGCGGTTACCAGCTCTCCAACGGCGAGAAGGTGTTCCCGGTACACCACGAACTCGCCTCGCTCGGCCGCCGGGCCGCGGACGTGAAGGAGCACGTGACGACCTCGTCGCTCACACCGGAGCACGGCCACAAACCCGTGGTGCTGGTGGGCGGTTCGTTCGTCGGCGAACTTTCGGTCGACATCGGCGACCTCCGCGCCCGGGACCGGACCGCGTACCACGACATCGTGAGCCTGTGGGCGCCCGATGGCTGGACGGACACCCAAAAGGCGGAGCTGGTCGAGGAATCCTTTACCGGCGCGGGCACCGAACCGTTCACCGAAGACCGGTCGGAAGCCGGTTTCGTCGACCCGATGCGCGTCGACATGTGCAACATCGCCTTCCAGCACATCCAGGAACAGGTGCCGTTGCCACCCGCGACCGACACCATCGGCAGCGACTACTTCCTGTTCCATCTCGCGCACAGCGCCCGGTTGCCGGGGGTCGTGCACAACCGCCACATCGTGAACTTCCACACCGGTGAACGGAAGACCGACGCGGGATTCCTGTCCTACCAGCTGAGGCTGACCAAATTCTTCCTGTCCATGCTGTACTTCCACGACATCTACGGCCGGATGGCCGGTGCCGGTGAGGCACTGCTCGATCACCGCCACCGCGTACGCCCCGCGATGATCGCCGATTTCGCCCGGGAGAGCACCGGTTCGGCCGTCGACGCGAACGTCGAGCGCCTCGACCGCATCGACAAGACCTACCGCGGGCTGGGCGGCCGGTACGCCGATTTCGCCGACTTCCTCGCGCCGCGACGGGAAGAACTGATCGCCACGGCACGGCACGACATCGGCGACTTCGCCGTGCTGATCGACACGTGGGAACGGCTGATGACCGCGAGTGCGGCGCAGGGGCTCGATCAGGTATGGCACTAGCGGAAACCGACCGGACCGCATTCGACGGCGGCCGGATCCGGGAAGCGCTCACCGCTGCGGAGCACGATCAGCTCGTCATCGATCTCGCCGGGATCGAGCGCGCCTACGACGCGCTCACCCGTGAACTCCCCGGTGTGACCGTCCGGTTCGCGATGAAGGCCTGTCCGGTGGACGAGGTCCTGACCTGTCTGGCGCGCCGGGGCGCGGGCTTCGACGCCGCCAGTCCCGACGAGATCGTCCAGGCCCTCGGCACCTGCAGCCCGCCGCGGCTGATCCACTACGGCAATACGGTGAAGTCCGACGAGAACATCGCCGAAGCGCACCGGCTCGGCGTACGTGATTTCGCCACCGACAGCGTCGAGGACGTGGTCGCCATCGCGGCCAACGCACCCGGCGCACGGGTGTTCTGCCGGCTCGCGACGACCGGAGCCGGCGCTTTGTGGGGCCTCGGGCGCAAGTACGGCTGCGCGGGAACCGACGCCGTGCGTGTCCTGCTCACCGCGCGGCGGCTCGGATTGCACCCTTCGGGCCTGTCGGTTCACGTGGGTTCCCAGCAGATGACGGTCGCAGCCTGGCACGACGCCTTCGACCGCATCGCCGACGTACTCGTCGCGCTTTCCCTGCGGGGAGTGCACATCGACCATGTCAACCTGGGTGGCGGCCTGCCCGCGGCCGGCTATCTCGACAAGGCGGGCAACCCCCTGCGGCCCCCGGTGGAAAAGATGTTCGCCGCCCTCCGGGACGGCATGCTCCGCCTCCGGCGGCTGGCGGGCCGACCGCTGGCGTTCGTCGTGGAGCCGGGCAGGCACCTGGTCGCCGATCACGGCGTGATCCGGGCCCATGTATCCCGGCTGTCGTCTCGGCGGCAGCTGAACGGGATTCGCGAAAGGTGGCTGTATCTGAGCTGCGGGAAGTTCAACGGGCTCTACGAGACCGACATGCTGCGCTACCGGCTGGTGTTCCCCGGTCATCCCGGCGGCGAGCTCGTCCCGGCGATCGTCGCCGGACCCACCTGTGACAGCGACGACGTGTTCAGCGACGGGCTCACCTTCGCGCAGGTGCCGGAAGCGGCGGAGTCGGGAGATCCGGTGTGGCTGCTCTCGTGCGGGGCGTACTCCATGAGCTACACGACGCGGGGCTTCAACGGGTTCTCGCCCTTGCCGATCACGGTGACGAGGTCGTGACCGGCCGGGACGAAGGCGGCGCCGTGCGGATCAAGGCCATCTCGTCCGGCGATTGGGCCAGCATCGTCCGGCTGGAAACCGAGTCCTATGCGGAGAAGGGATTGTCCGAGCGGCGATGCGTGCTCAAGTCACGGGTGCGAGCCTCACCGGAGACGTGCTTCGTCCTGCGGGCGGGCGGGCGCATCGCGGGTTACGTGCTGGCGTTGCCTTATCCGTTGTTCCGCTTTCCCGGATTCGACCGGCCGGAAGGGCAAGCGTTCACGTCGGGCAACCTGCATCTGCACGATCTCGTCATCGCCCGGGATATGCGGGGCCGCGGACTGGCGAAGGTCTTGCTGAACCGGCTCATCGCGACGGCGCGGTCGAGGCGGCACGACCGGATGTCGTTGATCGCCGTCGCGGGCACCACGGTCTTCTGGTCCGCCAATGGTTTCCACCCGTATCCCGAGGTGCCGGTACCGGGCTACGGCGCGGACGCCGTCTACCTGTCCCGCGCCTTCTGATCCCCGCGGGGCGGTAGGGCCTGGTAGGACAACGCGCCCATCGCAGCGAGGACGGCGCCGCGCAACGACGACTCACCACCGAAGTGCGCGGGCACGACCGGAGCCACCGGGTGTCCCGGCCGCGACAGTGCCGCGGCTTGCCTTCCGACCTCGTCCACGTAGCCGGGGATCCCCGCCGCGAACCCGCCTCCCACGACGTGGACCACCGGGGCCGCCAGTTCGCCGATACCGGCCAGCGCGGCCGCCAGCGCCTGGCAACTGTGCTCGATCGCGGCGACCGCCCACGGCTCGCCGTCCAGGTAGCCGGCGCAGAGCCGGTCGAAAGTCACGGTCGCACCGCGCGCCGCGGAGGCCCGCCGCAGTGTCGCGGGTCCTGAGGCCTCCGCCTGCACGCAGCCCCTCCGGCCGCAGGTGCACGGCGAGCCGCCGCGGTTCACGATCACGTGCCCGAGTTCGCACGCACCGCCGGACATCGCGGACAGCAGACGGCCCCCGAGGACCACCCCTCCCCCGACACCGGTGCCGACGCCCGCGTAGACCAGGCTTGGGACCTTCGCCGCCGAGGCTTCCGCGACGGCGGCGAGCGCGCCGTCGTCAGCCCAGACGATCTCCGATTCCGGGAACAGCGAGCGGAGTTCACCGAACAGGTCGAGCCCGCCCCATGTCTCCCGGTTCGGCCACGTCACCACTCGGCCCGCGGCGTCCACGGTCGCCGCGACGGCGACGCCCACCCCGGCGAACCAATGCTGGGTGGTGCCCCGCAGTTCCCTGACCCGCGACCGCAGGACGGCCAGGTCGTCCACGACGTCCGAGGGCGATTCCGGCCAGCGGTCGAGTGAACTCCACAGCACCTCGCCGTCCGCTTCCTCCGCCCGGCGCACCAGACGTAAGGAGACCTTGGTGCCGCCGATGTCCACCCCGAGATAGCGGGCCTCCGTCACGGGAGCGGGTCCTCGATGGCCCGCAGGAACTCCCGGTACCGGTCGCGGGACCAGCTCGGCGGGCAGGTGTCCTGCCACGGTTTGTCCCGGCCGCTGAAGTGCAGGATCGACGCGGTCCGCTCGGCGCGGACGAGCGAGTCCAGGCTCGCGATGTCCTCCGCCACGTGGACGTAGTCGTCCCGGCTGGCCATGATCGACATGGCGAAGGTGTTCCACTTGCGGTCCAGCCGGAGCCAGTCGTCCGCGACCGACCAGTTCAGCGCGTCCTGATCGGGGAAACGCGCCACTTCGGGCTGTCGCAGGAGGATGTCACCCGCCCGGTCGAGCACACCGGTGGACCGGCATTCGTCCAGGTCGAGCAGGAGCACCCCCGAGTTGAAGTATTCGCGGTCTCCGGGGAACTCGCGCTGTCCCCATGAGGGCAGCGCGCCGCCGCGGCTCATCGTCGGCCGCGCCGAGTCACGGACGGCGCCGACGGCGTGGCCGTCCATGGGCAACGTCAGCAGCTCGCGGAGGTCGTCCAAGATGACCAGATCCGAGTCCAGGTACAGGACACGGGGCTCGTCGGCGAGCACGTGATGCACGTTGAGGCGCAGGTAGATGGCCGCGGTGTACCGCCTCAGCACGGGGAAGCGAGGATCGACCGGCGGGCTCTCCACCAGTTCCAGTTTCAGGCCCAGCCGGTCGCCGTGCGCCCGGATGCGTGTCCGCGCGTCCGCGCTCAAGGCGTCGTACAGGATCACGATCCTGAGGTCGTCGAGGCAGTCCTCGTGCGTGACGGCGAGCGACTGTAGCGCGACCCTCACCGGGAGCTCGAAATTGTCGTCCACCGCACAGACGATCGTCGGCAAGGTGGACTGCGGTTCATTCGCCCCCATCGGAGACCTCGGCTTTCAGCGGCTTGCGGTACTGCCAGAAGCACCGGCGGATACTGGCCTTCAACCGGTCAGAGAACAGGGACAGCGGTCCCACCCAGGAGATCTCGGCGACGGTGATGCCCTGATCGCGTTGATCGGCGTAACACCGCTTCATCAGGGTCATTCCGATGCCGCGGCTGCGTACCGCGTGATCGGTGGCCATCGGGCCGATGATGTGCGGCTGGTTCACCCCGTACGCGCAGAACGCGACCGGTTTCCCCTCGGACACCGCGATATGGCACCCCGCGTTCTCCCTGCCGAGGGAGGCGGCGGCCTCCTCCGCCCAGCCGGGCGGCCAGCCGGCGGGCGGCCACCCGGATCCGGCAGACAGCCAGGCGTGCAGCGCGTCCCGGTCGGCCGTGGTCGCCTCGCGGATCTCGATTCCCTCGCCCAGCAGGCGTTTCTCGTCATCCGCGGTGTCCAGCGAAATCTCCCGCAGGTCGACGTCCATGTTGACCACAGACCGTCCTCGTTCGTACCCGCTGTCCTCGAAGAAGCAGATGGCCGAGGTGTAGTGGAGGTCGACGCCGGGCCACACGTAGTAGGGTGCGTTGCCTTCGACCGCGATCCCGGCCGCTCCCTGGTCCGCCAGCCGGCTTTCCAAGGCCGTCACCAGCCGCCGGGCGATCCCCCGGCGCCGGAAGCCCTCGGCGACGACCAAGAGGTCGAGCGATCCCTCGTCCTCCCCTCTGGCCGATCCCAGCGCGGTGCCCACGAGCCTGCCCTCGTCGATGGCGACGAGGCCGATGCCCTGCCGTCGCAACAGCATCTCCGGATAGTCCGCGGCGTACGGGTCCAACGGGAGCCCAGCGGCGCACAGTGCGGCGATCTCCGCCCGGTCCGCTGTCTCCAAGGGACGGATGTGCATCAGTTTCCTCCGGTTGTCACGGGGTCAGCCGCACGTCTGTGACGGGTTCGCCGACGTCGAGTGCTTCGGTGAGGGAACAGCAGGACAGGCCTTGTTCCTGGTAGACGCCGACCATCAGATCCGTCAGGCGACCGCGGTCGAGCGTCGGCGGGCGCCCGTCGTCGACACCGTCCAGAAAGGACGCGAACCCGTCGTGTGCGAGCATGATCGCTCCCGGCCGGGCCGCGTTGATCACCGGTTCGAGATGCGTCTCGGTCGGCCTGTCCCACCAGTCGCGCAGGGCATCCGTCCAAAGCACGGTGGTCAGCCCCGTGGCGTCCACGGCGGTCCAGCTGTCACGGGAATGCAGGCCGTAAGGCGGCCGGAACCACCGCACCTCACTCCCGAGCCGGTCCTCCAGTTCGCTGCGCGCGTCCCTGGTGCGATGGTGGACCTCGCGCGGATCGATCGACGTCAGCCGCTGGTGGTCGACGCCGTGCAGTCCGACTTCGTGCCCCGCGTCCGCCATCTCGGCGAAAAGCCGCGGGAACCGCCGGACCCGGCCCATCAGGACGAAGAACGTGGCGGTGACACCGTGTTCGCGCAACGCGTCGAGCACCCGCTCGGTGCCATCCGGCTCGGGGCCGTCGTCGTAGGTGAGGACGACGTTCTTCGTCTCGGTGCGGACGGCGTGGACCGACGAGCCCACCGGAGTGGTTTCCGCCTCGTCGTCGCTCATGCGCGCACTTCGAAAACGCCGTAGGAGAAACCGTCCGCCCGGACTTCCCCGTCGCCCCACTCCACTCCGTGGACGGCGAGCGGGCGGACGACGTCGAGATCCAGCCGGGCGGTCGCCGGCTCCCGGCGTCCGTTGACGACCACCAGATGACTCTCGCCCCGGAGGTAGACGAAGGGGTAGTCCTGGAACAGGACCCGCACCGACGCTCCGGTGCCGAGCGCGGGGATCCGCTTGCGCAGCTCGACCAGCCGCCGGACGTGGTGGATCAGGGAGGCCTCGTCCGCCTGGGCGCCCGCGACCGTGGGGCGGTCCGGATCGGGGTCGACCGGGAGGTACAGATCCGCGGCGAGGGCGGTGGAGAACCCGGCGTTCGGGCCCTCATCCCACTGCATCGGCGTGCGCGATCCTTGACGGGCTGTGATGTCCGCCTGGCTGCCCTCCTTGTCCGGCAGTCCCGGGACGTACCGCATCCCGATCTCGTCGCCGTAGTAGATGACCGGCAGCGTCGGCCAGGTGAGCTGGAAGGCGAACGCCGGCGCGACCATGTCCCTGGTGCGCGGGCCGCAGACCAGCCGGGAGAAGTCGTGGTTGGCAGTCGGCAGCGCCGCCAGCCCGCGCCCGGCCGTCGCGGCGTCGACCTCCTGCCATTCCTCCAGGAACGGCTTCATCGAGCCCCGGCCGTCCACGTCGAAGTAGCACGGCCTGCCGTCGGTCCACGGGCCCTGGGTACCGGAGTCGTTGTCCCACAACGAGTGCACCGCCGGCCCGACGAAGTGCAGAAAGAAGTCGGCGTGGAAACCGGCGGGGACGGCGGTCTTCGGAACCCCCCATTCCGACAGCAACGCGCAGTGTGGGTACTCGCGGTCGATCCACTCGCGCAGCTCGCCCCACAGCTTGGCCGTCTCCTCCCAGCCGGGGTCGTCTTTTACCAGCGAGTAGGCCATGTCCATACGGAAACCCGAAACCCCGCGGTCGAACCAGTGGCTCATGATCTCCCGCAGCGCCGCCCGGTTGGCGAGCGGGCCGGGTGCGTCCACGGGTTGCCGCCAGGGCTCGGCCGGATCGAGCCGGGCGTAACCGAAGTTCAGCGCGGGCTGGGCCGGATAGAAGTTGGCCCGGTAGAACCCGCCCCTGTTGCCCAGGTTGGGCACCCATTCGCGGACCGGTGAGGAGATCCGGTCGGACCAGATGTACCGGTCGTCGCCCGGCGTTTCGGCCGACTCCCGGAACCAGGGATGCCGATGGGAGGTATGCCCGGCCACGAGATCGAAGAGCACGCGGATACCGCGGTGGCGGGCCGCCTCGATCAACGCCACGGCGTCCTCGTCGGTGCCGTACCGCGGCGCGATCGTCAGGTAATCCACCACGTCGTACCCGCCGTCGGCGAACTCCGAGGCGAAGCAGGGGCTCAGCCAGATGGCGTCGACCCCCAGCCACCTCAGGTAGTCCAGGCGCCCGGTGAGCCCGGCCAGGTCACCGATGCCGTCGCCGTCGGAATCGGCGAACGACGGCGGGTACACGTGGTACAACACGGAATCCGCCAGCCAGGACGAAGCGGCGCGGGACTGGGACATGGGTGTGAGACCTTTCGCCACGGTTAGGGAAGCCGGACGGACAGCTTGTGCCGGAAGAAGTTCCGGGGATCCCATCGCGCCTTGACCTGCTGCAGGCGCGGGTAGTTGTCCCGGTAGTAGAGGTCGTGCCAGGCGGCGGTGGAGGTGTTGAACCGTGGATCGGCGACATCGGTGTCGGCGTCGTTGACGTAGCTGCCGCCGGTGACGCCGTTGGGCACCGGGACACCACCCGTCTCCGCGTACACCGCGCCGTAGAACTCCCTGTTCCAGCCGACGAACTTGGCGTCGTCGGCCGGATCGTTCCAGATCACCGTCCACAGCAGGTTCAAGGAGCAGTCCCGGTGCGGGAAGGCGGTGTCGTTGCGGCCGACCGCGTTGATCCGGCCACCGAAGGACAGGAACGATACCCCGATCGTGGGGTTGTCGATGTCGGTGCGGGTGAGATACCGGTAGAGCGCGTCGATCTGCGAATCCGGCATGGTCCCGCGCATCATGGCCGACTTGAAATCGCTGCGCAGTGCCGGGTCGTTCGCCTGACTGTTCGTCGTCGCGCGCTGCAGGGTCGATCGCAGCCACGGCATCCGCGTCACGTGGTGTTTCGCGTTCGGCGCGACACCGTCGAGGATCTCCGCGTGGTAGCGCTCGAGCATCCGCTCAGCGCCCGGGAGGGTCGCGTCCACCTGGGTGCCCATGCCGATCGGGCCCGCCGACCGGAGGGGAAGCCCCAGTCCCCCGGTTAGCGCCAGGTAGGGCGAGTCGGGGTGTTTGTGCTTCTCATGGAACCCGCTGTAGTTCTTCAGCAGCCGGGCGAACTTCTCCTTGGTGAAGTCCGCCCACGGCAGCCCGAGGCCGGCGAAGAGCACTTCGGCGGGCGGCTGCGGAAGGATCTTGCGCGGGTCGTTCCCCTTCGCCCCCGGCGAACGGAACCAATAGCGGGTGACCACGCCGAAGTTCCCGCCGCCACCGCCGGTGTGGGCCCACCACAGGTCGCGGTGGGGGTCACCGGGCTCCCTCGTCGCCACCACCTTGCGGACGCCGCCCCGAGCGTCGACCACGACCACCTCGACCGCGTAGAGGTGGTCGACCGCCATCCCGTGCAGCCGGGACAGGAACCCGTGTCCACCACCCGCGAAATGACCGCCCGCGCCGATCGAGTAGATGATGCCGGCGGGAATCGTGACGCCCCAAGCCTTGTAGAGGCGGTCGTACATGTCCATCAGGATGGCGCCCGGTTCGACGGCGACCGCGCCGCGCTCGGCGTCGAAGTACACCCGGTTCATCTCGGAGAGGTCCAGCACCACCTGGACCTCCGGATTGAACACGAAGTCCTCGACGCAGTGGCCGCCGCTCCGGACGGTGAGCCGCTTGCGCTCGCTGACCGCCTTGCGCACGACCTCGATCACCGAGGCCGTCGAGTCCGCGACGTAGATCGCCTCGGGATCGGCGACGTACCTCGGGTTGAGGCCGCGGATCAGGTCGCGATACCGCCCGTCCGCCGCGGTTATCGCGACCGGGCCGAAACCGGCGGCCTCCGTGCCCGCGACCGCCGCGGGAACCGCCTGGGCGGGTACGAGGGCGGAGGGCCCTAGCACGGTGGCGGCGGTCCCCGCGGCGACCGTGCCCGCCAGGAACCTGCGTCGTCCGATTCCGCCGGTGTCTTTCATTGCGTTCTCCAGTTCACGTGCGAAGCCCCGCCGCCGCGCAGTTTCAGGCATGGGCGGACAACGGTTTGACAGGTGGAAGGCACCGTCGGCCCGGGTATCGGCGGGAGCCGGCACCCGGGCCGCCGCGAGGCGACGTTCGGCTATCCGTTGGCCTCAAGCTGGGTGTCGCAGCGCTTCTCCAACTCACCGGCGAGCAGTTCCCAGGTCTCGGCGCAATTCCGGGCGAGGTCGGCGACGACGTTCGTGCAATGTGAGGGAAGGAAGTCGACCAGGCCGTTCAGATGCGCCGACATCGAATGCGTCGCGCCGATCAAGCGGAGAATCCGCCTGCCGGTGATGCTGAGCCGCAGCGACGGATCGCGCTCCAGGGCCTGCAGCGCGCTGACGGATCCGAGCTTTGCCTGCAACGCCTCCGCCGCGGCGGCCACCGCGCCAGCGATCCGGCGTTCCTCGGCCGAGGCCGTCTTATCCGCTTCGGGCGAATTCTTGCTGTACGCCTTCGGGATCGGATCCTCGCCGCGCCTGAGCCGGTCCCGCACGTCGCGGACGGTGCCGACGGCGATCCCCGACGACCTCGCGACCTCGCTGAGCGAGGCGTCCGGACGCTCCGAGATCAACTCGGCCGCACGAAGCCGCCCCGCGGAACTGTCGAGCGGACGCGCACGGCCGTCCTTCCCGATACGCACCGCCCTGGCGTTTCCGGAATCCGGAGACACCTTGCCCCGGATGGAACTGATCTTCTTCGCCGACAACCCGGCGATCTTCGAAATCGAGCGATCCGACCAGTGCGGGAAGAATCTGATGATTCTTTCCGCGGCCGACTCACGATCGGCCTTGGTCAGCGGAAGGCCGTGCTTGGTATTCACTTCCACCGCGTGGACGAACGCGGATTCGGATCCTCCGTCGTAGAAGGTGACCTCGATGGTGGAATCGCCTCGCAGCTCTGCCGCGCGGAGGCGATGCATCCCATCGATCACTTTTCCGGTCTGCCGGTGGACGAGAATCGGCGGCAGTTTCTGGTCGAGTTCGGCAAGCATACTGACGTAGTCGAGGTCTTCACCCGAAAGCCGGAGGGATTCCCCGGGAAGCAGTGATTTTATATCGACAACGGCAGACTGTACGGTCTCTGGTCTCTCTTCCGCAGCCTTCGATTCGGACGACTGCACCCATTCATCAACATACGAATGCACTATCAGTGTTCCCCCAGTCAGAACAGTTGATGTCGCATTTCGCACCTTACCGCGCGCCATCCACCATGATCAAGCAGTTGCGGAAATTTGGTCTGGACCTCCCTCTGCCCCGGTCCTTTACGCAGGGTAGTCACGAAAAGGCCTGTTCCACGCCCCCTGCATGAGGGAGCGTCGGTCTTCAACTGCGGACTCGCGGCAGTTGCCCGGGCGGCCGCACGGTTGGGCCGGGCCTGTACTGCTGGTAGAAGGAGAACACCACCACCGGTCGTCGGCATTGCGCGAAACGTCCCGCAGATCGACTTTCCCCGAAACGCGAAGGTAATTCGAATCTCGCCTCGGGGTTCCCTGCCCGGCAGGTCCAGCACGCCGGTAAGGGCCGGAACTTCGAATCGAAGATGGGATCAAATGACAGGAAGAACTGCGCCGAGGCCGGCCGGTACCGCCACGGCACGCGATCTCACCGAAGCCCTCGTCCTGCTCGCCTATCCACGACGGCGGCTCAACGACCGCAGCTGGTTGTCCGAACGCGCACTCCTCGAAAGCGCCGTCGACGCAGGGCTCGCTTCGTTGTCCCCCGGCGAGCGGACCGAGGTGGAGGCCGCGGCGATGGCGGCCGCCGCAGAGGAGGGAGACCGCGTCGCGCTCGACCGGCTGGAGCTGCTGCTGGCGGGCGTCGGCGCCCACCCCAGCCTGACCGCGTCGTTCCGGGAAATCGACCAGCTGGTCTTCCGCACCAGGCTTTCCCCCGGACACGGGACGGCGACCGGGGCGTTCGTCGCGGACCCCGCCACCCCGCCGGTGACCGGCCGAGACGCCATGACGGTGATCGTGCCGTTCCGCGCGTCGACCGAAGACAGGACACGGAACCTCGCGATCGCCCTGCGTGCGTTGCGAGACGCCGCCCGCGAAGCGCCCGACATCGAAGTGACCCTCGTCGAGCAGGACTCCGACACCCGGCTGCGCGACGTCCCGCGAACCCTCTACGACTCGCACATCCTCGTGGCAGACAGCGGTCCTTACAACAAATCGTGGAGCGTCAACGCCGGGGTGCTCAGGTCCGCGCACGAGCGGATCTGCGTACTCGACGCGGACCTGCTCGTCGACCGGTACGTCCTGGACGCGATGCTCCGGGGGCTGGACGACGTCGACATGTTCGTTCCCTATCGCCGCGTGACCTGGATGGACGAGGTGTCGACGACGCGCACCATCGCGGCCATCACCGGAGCGAATGACGCCTACCGGATCGACGGGTCGGCCGCCCGGGGTCTGAGCATCGACGGCCTTTTCGGCGGCTGTTTCGCCGTACGACGCGATTTCTATCTCGCGATCGGCGGTCACGACGAGCGCTACGCGGGCTGGGGCGGCGAGGACAACGCGTTCCACGAGCTCGCGGCGGCGCACGGCCGGACCGGGCGCGGCGACCTCGTCATGGCCCATCTGAACCATTCCCGGCCACCGGCCACCCGCGACGACGGGACCATGTTCAACGAGCACCTGCAGGGCACCCGGCCCGACGGCGGGGAAATCGGCAGGCTCCGCGCGAAACCGCAGACGGTGAGGTGACCGTGGAAGAACTGCTTCTGCTCAACGGACCGAACCTCGGCATCCTGGGTCGGCGGGAACCCGAGATCTACGGCACCGACACGCTGGCGGACATCCAGGCCGCCGTCGAGAAGGAAGTGGCCGAGCGAGGCTGGCGGGTGGTCCCGGTCCAGCACGACTGCGAGGGCGCGATGGTGCGGTCCGTGCAGGAGGCGTACGGGACGGTCGGGGCGATCGTGAACCCCGGCGCGCTGATGATCGCCGGATGGAGTCTGCGGGACGCACTCGCCGCCTATCCCCGGCCGTGGATAGAAGTGCACCTGTCGAACGTGTGGGCCCGCGAACGGTTCCGGCACGAGTCGGTGATCGCCCCGCTGGCAAGTGGCGTGATCGCCGGTCTCGGCGCGCTCGGCTATCGTCTCGCCGCGCAAGCCCTTTTGGACCGGGTCCCCTGAGGACCGGCCGAATCCGCGGTTCGTGCCGCGTCTTTCTCGACGACGAGCGAAATTTGCACTGCACAATGTTCTGCGAGATGGTCTTCTCACTCGCGGAGCGGAACCATTCGCAATGCTCCGACAAGCCACTGTGAGATGCTTGTGACGAAAGTGACGCCGATGATCGATGTTGCCGTTTCTACGGACGAGCCTCTGCGGGACTACGGCGGAATACTGGGCGTCGTCGAATTCGGCGGACAATCCCGGAATCCGGATTTGTCCGCGGGCCACCCGACGGTCGGAATAGCGATGCGCGAACGGCGGGAAAAACCTGTTCGCGAAGTGTGGACGAGCGCTTTCGAGGTGACGAGCGGCGTTCGTGACGGGATCGTCTACGGTCATGACGGCGTGCATCTGTTCGGCGCGTTCCGGCTACCCGCCGCGGAGACCTACCGTGAGGCGACCAGGTCGGTCTACCGCCGGATGATGGCGCTGCTCCACGACCTCGGATATCCCTACCTCGTCCGCATGTGGAACCACATCGCCGACATCAACCACACCAATGCCGACGGCATGGAGGTCTACCGAGGCTTCTGCCAAGGACGAGCCGAAGGGTTCGAAGAGGCGGGCACGGACATGTCCGCCGGCCTGCCCGCCGCCACCGGGATCGGCTCACGCGGCGACGGCGTGGCTGTCTACTTCATCGCCGAGCGGTCCGGCGCGCCCATCCATTTCGAAAACCCACGGCAGGTACCCGCTCACCGCTATCCCCGGGAATACGGCCCACGCTCGCCGAGCTTCGCCCGCGCCACCTTGCTGCCGTCGTCGGAGAAACTGTTCCTGTCCGGCACGGCGAGTATCATCGGGCACCGGTCGACGCATGTCGGTGATCTCGACGGACAGTGCGATACGACCCTCGAGAACATTCGGATCCTCCTCGCGAACGTATCGGAGAAGACCGACGGCAAGGTGGAAATCGATTCGTTCTCCATGCTCAAGGCCTACGTGCGCCACGAAAGCGATATACCGCACGTCCGGCGAAGACTCCGCGAGGAGGTCGGGCCGCTGGTGCCGCTCGAGCTGTTCAACGTGGACATCTGCCGTGGCGAACTGCTCCTGGAGGTCGAAGGCGTGCTCACCATGAAGTTCTCCGGCGAGGTGCGGAGAGGAGGATCGTGACCGCGGTATCGGACTTCATCGGCGCGGCGCACCAGCCCGCTTGGCCGGAACCGGAGGTTCTGCGCGACACGGTCGAGCTGGTGCGCAGGCTGCCGCCGCTGGTGGAGGCGGAGGAGTGTGCCCGCCTCTCCGGCGAACTCGCGGCCGTCACGCGCGGGGAACGCGTCGTGCTGCAGGCGGGTGACTGCGCCGAACTGTTCAGCGACTCGGCGCCGCAGACGATCCGCGCCAAGACCGCGCAGCTAGCCGGGCTCGGCGAGCACCTGCACCGCACGGGCCGGACGCCGGTCCTGATCGGGCGGATGGCTGGCCAGTACGCCAAACCGCGGTCACACCAGGCGGAGCTCGGCGCCGGTGACGTCGAGGTCCCGGTCTATCTCGGTGACGCGGTCAACGACCTGGCCCCGACCGCGGAGGGCAGGCGCCCCGACCCGCGCAGGCTGCTGCTGGCCTACGCGCACGCCGCGCGGGGGCTGCAGACCCTCGCGTCCGGCCCGGTGGTGTACACCAGCCACGAAGCGCTGCTTCTGGACTACGAGCACGCTTTGAGGCGTACGGACCCCGTCCGGGACGAGGTCTACGCGTCGTCGGCGCACATGGTCTGGATCGGCGAACGCACCCGCGCGGTGGACGGGCCGCATATCGCCTTCGCCGACGGGATCGTCAATCCCATCGGGGTCAAGGTCGGACCGGACGCCGACCCGGCCGAAGTGCTGGCCCTGGTCGAACGGCTGACGTGGAACCGCCCGCCGGGACGGCTGAGCCTGATCGTCCGGATGGGCGCCGACACGATCGGCGAGCGGCTGCCGCCGATCGTGCGGGGGCTCGACGACCACGCGGCGAACGTGGTCTGGCTCAGCGATCCCATGCACGGCAACACGGTCCGCTCCGCCCAGGGGCTCAAAACCAGGGTGTTGAGCAGGCTGGCCGACGAGGTCGAGCAGTTCTGCGCCGTGCTCCACCGGCACGG
This sequence comes from Amycolatopsis sp. NPDC043889, assembly GCF_056435645.1. Classification (NCBI taxonomy): domain Bacteria; kingdom Bacillati; phylum Actinomycetota; class Actinomycetes; order Pseudonocardiales; family Pseudonocardiaceae; genus Amycolatopsis; species Amycolatopsis sp. NPDC043889. The sequence goes on along the minus strand of NZ_JBWKEC010000026.1, from coordinate 65,135 downwards.
GCGGTATCCGGGCGGGCTGCACCTGGAGATCACCCCCGACGACGTGAGCGAATGCGTGGACGACGGCGCGGAGCTGGCGACCGGGCCGCCGCACGCCCGGTACCGATCGGCCTGCGATCCCCGCCTCAATCCCGGTCAGGCCAGCGCGCTCGTCGCACGGTTCACGGACGTCCTCACCACCATCTGAGATCCCACCAGGAGGTCGACCCGCAAATGACTACCTCGTCTCCCACGCCGGCGACGGTCCGGTTCTCCGGCCTGGCAGGCGCCGTCGCGCCGATGACCTGGTCCCAGTTCGGGATCTGGGGCGCGGTCAAGATGTTCCATCCGCACGACGCCTACCTGAACGTCAGTTGCCGGGTCGAGATCCCGGAAGGCCTCGCGCTCGACGACGTCCTCGCCGTGATCCGCGACGTCGTCGTGCGGCACGAATCGCTGCGGACCCGGTACTTCGACGCGGCCGACGGGGCGGGCAGGCAGGAGGTGCTCGGCTCCGGCGAGTACGAGGTCCGGCTGGACCACGACCCGGAGGAGCCCCTCGACGACCTGCTCGCCCGGTTCGCCGACCACTCGTTCGACGTCGACCGCGGGCTCCCCGCCCGGTTCGGCGTCGTCCACTTCGGACAGCGCCCGGCCTGGCTCCTGGTCGTCGTGTCGCATCTGTCCATCGACGGCCTGGCGCGCAACCGTCTCCACGAGGAGTTCACCGCGCGGCTGGCGGGCGACGGCCACTACGGTGAAGACCGACCGCCACTGACCCCCGTGGCGCAGGCGCTGGAGGAGACCGGCCCGAGCGGGGTCTTGCGGAACGAACGCACGATCGAGCGGTGGCGGCGGTTCGGGGAACGGGTCGACGTGACGAACTTCCCGACGGCGCCATCCGCCGACCGCGAGCCGCGCTGGGTGCGCGTCGCCATGTGCTCGCCCGCGCTCGGCGCCGCGTTCGACCGGATCGCCGTCCAGAACAAGGTCACTTCGCCCGCCGTTTACGCGGCGATGTCGGCGACGGTAGTCTCGATGCTTTCGGGCCGGTCCGACAGCGCGATCCGCTGCATGATCTCCAACCGGTTCACCGAGGCCGAAAAGCGCTATATCGGCAACATGGCACAGTCGGGCGCCTTCGATGTGGAGATCGGCGACGCGGTCTTCGACGAGGTCGTCCGGCGCACCATGGCCGCGAGCATCCGCGGTTACTCGATGGGCCGGTACCGCATGGAACAGCTGGCGGAGGTCATTCCGCCGGGCAAATTCGACGCCATGCACAACGACTTCCGTGACACCGCGGTCACCAGAAGGCCGCAGAAACTGCTGTCCGATCTCGAGATCCACGCGCTCCGACCGAGGACCATCGTCGGGCCGCCGCAGGTTCTGCACTACTACGACGACAAATTCCACGTCGAGATCCGCAACGGCGAGGGCGGCCCCGCCCCCCAGCTGATGCTCGACCGGTGCTTCTTGCCGTTCGCCGAGCCTAAGGAGGTCCTCCTCGCTATGGAGCACTTCGCGCTGGCGCAGCTCTCGGAGCACCGGGACGTCCCCGCCGTCGAAGCGTTCAAGCTCGCCCTTTCCCAAGCCACCGAAACCGACTGAGAGGCCTCAGATGATCAACGAGACGGAACCCGCCGATCGTGCCGCGGTCGCGCGGCGGCTGACCGCGTGGGTGGTGGAGCTGGTGCCCGGCTGCGATGAGTCCGCGCTCGACGACGACACCTCGCTCACGGACTTCGCCGGGTTCGACTCGATCGCCATCGTCCAGCTGCTTGCCAAGGCCGAGGACGCATTCGGCGTCGACCTTGCCGATCAGGACCACGCGATCGAAAGCGCGGGCTCGATCGGCTCGCTGGCGGAAAGCATCGTCCTGCTGGGCGGCAGGCCGCGCTGACCAGGCCGGACGAGAACGCTTCTCAGGGAAGGGACACCATGGAGGTTCGCCTCGCTCTCATCGGCCTCGGCTGGGCCGTCCGCAAGCTCTGGGCACCGAGAATCCTGGACCATCCGGGGTTCACCGTCGTCGCCGTGCACGACCTGGACCCGGCCGCCACCGCTTGGGCCGCGGACCGGTTCCCGGCTGCACGGTCGCTGCGCGATCCCGGCGAGCTCGGGGCGGACGAGGTGGACTTGGCCGTGGTCGCGACGCCCAACCACCTGCACGCTTCCACCGCGATCCCGTTGCTGGAGCGGGGAATCCCCACCTTCGTCGAGAAGCCGGTCTGCGTGAGCCCGGAGGAGGCGGCGGCGCTGGCGGCCGCGGAGCGGACGGGCGGGGCGCGCATGCTCTCGGGAACCGCGGCCTGGTACCGCGCGGACGTCGTGGCCCTGCGCGAGCTCCTACCGGACCTCGGCCCGCTCCGTTCGGTGGACCTGTCGTGGATCCGGGCCGCCGGCGTTCCCGCCCCCGGCAGCTGGTTCACCGAACGCCGCCGGGCGGGTGGCGGGGCGCTCGTCGACCTGGGCTGGCACCTGATCACCCTCGGCATGCGGATGCTTTCGTGGCCGCGGGTGACGCACACGATCGGCGCCGTGTCGACGGATTTCCTCGCGCGGGCCGGCGCCGAAGCGACGTGGCGGGGCGACTCACCCGATGGTCCGTTGCGCGAGATCGCGCCGAAGGACGTCGAGGACACCGTTCGCGGCGTCCTGGCGCTGGACGGGGGGCCGCTGTTCGGCGTCAGCGCGGCCTGGGCCTCGCACGCCGCGCGCGATGTGACCCGCGTCGTCCTCGAGGGGGCCGACGCCCGTGCCGAGCTGACCTGCACCTTCGGTCTCAGCCCGAACGGCGTGGACAGTTCCCTGGTGCTCCACCGCGACGGGCGGGCCAAGACGATCGAGACGGTGCGAGAGGCCCGCGGTACGGAATACCGCCGCCAGCTCGACCATCTCCCGGCGCTGCTCAGCGATCCGGCACAGCGGGGCGCGGCCACCGCCGAAGTGATCCGGACGATCGACGTCATCGAACGGCTCTACCGATCGGCCGGTGCTCCGAGATCGGGCGGCTGAAGCTTCCCTTTGTTCTGTTCATGAAGGAATCGGGACGTCGAGTGTCCCGATTCCTTCATGAACAGAACTTGCCGATGGCCTCCGAACCGTTCAAGGCCCCTTTTCTTACGCCTAGCGCAAGAAAAGGGGCCTTCACGTACTTCGGAGCCGGGAATCAGGCGTCGGTCCGGACCAGGTCCACGACACCGAATCGATGGTCACGCCAGACAGCGGCGGACCGTTCTTCGGGATAGGGCCGCACCGAAGGCGTGGTGTCGTAGATCCGGGTGGCGCGCCCACGCGGTTCGAAGGAGGGCCAGCCGGGATCGCCGGTCGCGGCGAACGCGAGGTACTCGGCGCGCATTAGCTCCGAAAGCACGCGATGCTGTTCGACCGCGGCGGGACCCGCGCTCGTGACATCGCCCGACACGTCGGTGGTGCCGAAGACGAGTGACGCGTCCAGCATGTGGCAGGCGCCCTCCGGCCCGTAACCCCAGCACAGCTCGGAAAACCAGACCGGTGCCCCACCCGCTCGCGCAGCTTCGGCCAGGCGCAGCGTCGGCATCCGCAGCAGCCAGTCCCCCAGCGCGATTTCCCGCAACCCGGCCGCGTCGAGCCCGGGGAACTCCGCGCGGTAACGGTCCGCGTCCACGGTCGGCGCGAGGGTGGCGACCAGCTCCTCCACCGCGGCGTCTTCAGCGGGACCAAGCCTGGCGGCGAGCATCCTGGCGTCGTCACGGGTGTGACCGAGCAGCAGCGGGACCAGGTTCGCCGCCCCCGCGGCCAGCCCCTCCCAGGGGGCGACGGGCAGGATCTCGCCGTCGACCACCGGGGAGAACGGGGTCGGGGTGTGGACGACGGGACCCCACCGCGGGTCCATGCGTTCGCTGACCGCCATCACGGCCGCCAGCAGCCGCGACGGATCGACGTCGGCGAGCTCCGCTACGCCCGTCTCGGCGCGGATGTGCTCGGTCACGTCGGCGGCCAGCTCCGGCGTGAGATACGTACCGGGCAGGCTCTGCAGAACGGCGCGGTCGAACAGCCCTGCCGCCCTCGGCATCACCAGCAGGGCGGCGCACGAACCGGCGCCGGCCGACTGGCCGTACACCGTGACGTTGCCGGGATCGCCCCCGAAAGCGGCGATGTTGTCCTTCACCCAGCGCAGCGCGGCGACCTGGTCGAGCAGCCCGCGATTGTCCGGATGGCCCTCGACATGGGCCCACCCTTCGGCACCGACGCGGTAGTTGACGCTGACCACCACGGCGCCGCCACGGGCGAGCCTCGTCCCGTCGAAATGCGGATTCGCGGTGGTGCACTGCAGATACGCCCCACCGGTGATCCAGACGATCACCGGCAGCCCGCCCGCACCGGGATCCGGAGTCCAGACCGCCAGGGTCAGCCATTCGTCGCCGGCCGTGGGTGCCTGAGGGCCGGGCGGCGCGGTGCCGAACTCGGTGACATCGCGTACCCCGTCCCAAAGCGCCGCCGGCCGGGGCTCGGTGAACCGGTTCGCGCCGACCGGCGGAGCTGCGAACGGGATACCCCGGAAGGCGCAGATCCCGTCCAGTGCTTCACCCTCGACCAGCCCGGTGGTGACCCGGGCGCGTGGCCGGTTGCTCATCCCATTCCTCCCTCGGAATCACGCGGCGGGACCGTCCTGCCAGGTGCTTTCATCGAGCGGGACCGCTTCGATCTCCGCCATCAGCGCGTCTTCGATCACCACTTCGCTCAACGCCAGTGTTCGCTCATAGCTGGCGATACTCGCCGCGCCGACGATCGTCGACGTGATCCTCGGATCGCGAAGCGACCACCGCAGCGCCGCCGCGGCGATCGGCACGCCCGCTTCGGCGCACAGCCGCCCGATCCCGTCGGCCGCCGCCAGCAGAGCGGGCGGAGCCTCCCGGTAGGCGTAGTGGCTGCGCTCCAGCGGCCAGGCCGTCAGCAGCCCACCGCCGTAGGGCGCGGCGTTGGACACCCCGAGACCGCGTTCGGCTGCCAGGTCGAGCAGCTTGTCCGCCGACCGGTCCACCAGCGTCCAGCGGTTGTGGGTGATCAGGGCCTCGAAATGACCGGTGGCCACCAGATCGCACAGCAGCGGGGTCGGGCCACCGGCGACACCGAGATGCTCGACGAGACCTTCGTCCCTGACCGCGAGCAAGGCCTCGACCGCCCCGCCGCGCCCGAGGAGCTCGCCGGGCGCGGCGTATTCCGGGTCGTGGAGGTAGCACACCGGCAGCCGGTCCAGGCCCAGCCGGTCCAGGCTTTCCCGGATCGACTCGCGCATCCGCGCACCGGAGAAGTCGCCGGTGAAATGCCGGTCCGCCTTGGTCTGCACCAGGAAACCCGGTGGCATGCCGCCGAGTTCGGCCAGCACACCACCGATCCGCCGCTCGCTCTCCCCTTCGCCGTAGTTGTTCGAGGTGTCCACCACGGTGATCCGGCCGTCGCTCACCACGCGGCGCAGCACTTCCGCGGACCGCGCGCGAGTCGGCCCGGAGCCGTCCGCCCAATGCCGCCAGCCCGCCGCGCCCACCGTCACTGGGGACACGGTCAGCCCGGTCCGGCCGAGCGGCCGTTTCTCGGTGTCCACCATCGCTTTCCCTCCTCCGTGCCTAAAGGCGGATGAACAGGCTTTCGACCCCGCGGGTCACCGTGCTGGCCCACCGCTTCGGCGGCCTGGACAGCCGCATACCGGGGAACCGCGTGAAGAGTTCCCTCAACGCCACCACGGCCTCCAGCCGGGCGAGGTTCGCACCGAGGCAGTAGTGCGTACCGGCACCGAAGGCCAGCGTCCGGCTGCGCTTGCGATGGGGATCGAACTCGTCCGGGTTGTCCATTGTGGAGGAATCCCGCTCTGCCGCCGCCCACGAGAAGAAGATCATCTCACCGTCGCCGGGTATCGTCTTCCCGCCGACCGACACCGGGCAAGTGGTGACCCGGCTCGTCGAGATCATCAGCGGCGTGTCGAACCGCAGCGATTCCTCGACGAGGGTCTCGTAGTCCACGCTCCCGGCCAGGACCTTGCCGGTCAGTTCTTCCGATTCGAGCACGGTCACGAGCGTGTTGGCGATCAGGTTGGTCGAACTCTCGTGACCGGCGATCAGCAGCAGGTACACCATCGAGACCAGTTCGTCGAAGGACATGGGGGGCGCGCCGTCGGGTCCCTCCGCCTTCGCCATGCGTTCGGCGAGGCTGCTGCCGTCACCGTCGCGCAAGGTCCGACGCAGCACTTCCTCCAGATGTTCCCGCGCCGCCGTGATGGCGTCGGAGTCGTCGCCGTCGGTCACGGTTTCGTTGGTCCAGTGTCGGAACAGGGTGCGGTCGACCAGCGGCACCCCGACAATCTCGATGATCATCTCCAGCGCGAACCGGTATGCGAACGCTTCGACGATGTCGACTTCTTCGCCCTCGTGGAGGTTGCCGAGCAGTTCGTCGGCGATCTCTTCGAGCCGAGGCACCATCTGCGCGATGACCTTGGGCTTGAACGCACCGGCGACCGTCTGGCGCAGCTGACCGTGCCGCGGCTCGTCGCAGGTGAGCATCCCCAGTGTCGAATTGCCGCCGCCGTCCGGATGCGCGACCCCGAGAAAGCGCGGGCCGGCCGCCAGCGTCGTCTCGAAGAGGAGTTCGCGGATCGCCTCGGCCTCGACGACCAGCCAGGCGGGCAGGTCGAACGGCAACCGCACCTTGTGCACAGGCCCGGCCTCCTGCAGGGATTTCATGACGGCGTGCGGGTCGCGGTAGAACTCTTCCTTAGCCTCGCAGAGGTCGACGACGTCGCCTCTGGCCGCGGCCTCATCAATGCTCGACATGCTTCGTCCTTCCCAACGTCAACGGTCTACGTCTTCAGTACGGGGCGCGTAGATCAATTTCCCGGTCGAGGTCTGCGGCAGTCGGTCCACCCACTCGACCTGCCGCGGCACCTCGAAGGCGTCGAGCCGGTCACGGCTCCAGCCCAGGAGGTCCGGGCGCTCGTGCCCGGGTTCGACCACGGCCCTCGCCACCGGGAACTCCCCTCGCACCTTGTCTTCGGCGACGATCACCTGAACCTGGACCACGTCCGGATGCGCCGAAAGGACGGCCTCCAGCCGAGAGCGGCGGGTCTTCCGGCCGGCGATGTTGATCAGATCGCCGAGCCGTCCGGTGATGCGCAGGCCGTCCGCATCGCGTTCGGCGAGATCACCGGTGCGGTACCAGCCGTCCTCGGTGGGCAGCGGACGCATCTCCCCTTCGGTGAGATAGCCTGCGGCGAACGAGTCGTTCCGGGCGAGCAGTTCGCCCTCCCCCGGCCCGATCCGGACGTCGACACCGTCCAGCGGCGTGCCGATGCTCCCCGGCGCCGACGTCTCCTTCAAGGACGCGATCGCCATCGTTCCCACCTCGGACGCCCCATAGGCGTTGAGGAGGCGGAAACCGTGGTCGCGGCAGATTCGGGCCACTGCTTCCGGCCGCAGCGGGGCACCGGCCGACACCGTCTGCCTCAAACCGGTGAAGTCGAGCGAGCCGGCCGCAGCGATCATGTGGACGTGGTTCGGCAGCGCGACGAGTGTTCCGGCGCCCGTGCGCGCCACGGCCTTCACGAGCGACTGGGGCAGCGACGAAGGCGCACGATAGGTGGTCTTCGCGCCGGCCAGCAGTCCGGCGAGCAGCCCGTGCGTGAACCCGTAGGAGTGGAAGACCGGTGCGGCACAGACGATTCCGTCCGGAGAGCCGTCGCCGTGCAGCGAGCCCGTGATCCGGACGGCGTCACGGAGAACGGCGTCGACCGGTTTCACCACCGCCTTGGGCGCGGCGGTCGACCCCGAGGTCTGGAACAGGATCGAGTCCCCCGGCAGGGTGGCGGGCAGTGCCGTCGCGGGTTCTTCGACGCGACGCTCCAGGTGACAAGCGAGGTTTCCGCCGAGCGTCACCGGATGACCGGACGACGGCTTGTCGCTGATCAGCACGTCGGCCGCGTCGAACGTGCCGTTGGCCGCCGGGTCACGCAGCAGCACGGGGACGCGCAGCCGGCCGGCTGCGGACACCGCGGTGACGATCAGGGCCGGGTTCGCGGTGGAGGTCGCCAGGATCCGCGCGCCCCCGAACCGCCGGGAGATCTCGGCGGCCAGCAGGGTCCCCGCGCGCAGCAGGCTTTCGCCCGACCACTCGACGTCGTCCACGACGAGCCGGGCTGTCCCGACGTCGGCGAGCACCTGCTCGATGGTCATCGTCATCCGGGCCTACTTTCTCGTCCCGAGGACGAACGCGAGGAGTTCGTCGGCGCTCTCCAGGCTCGCGTCCGGTCCGGCGGCCAGGAGCACGTCGCGATCGCACTCTCCCCACAGGGCCGCCACCGCGGTGACACCGGCGGCCCGCGCGGCCTCCAGGTCGTAGGCGGCGTCACCGATCATCACGGCTTCGCTCGCTTCGACGTCCATCAACGCGAGAGCCCTGCGCACGATGTCGGGGGCGGGCTTGGGGCGGTCGACCTCGTCCGAGCCGATCACGTGCTCGAACCGGTCCAGCACACCGAGCCCGTCGAGCAGCGACCGTGCGCGCGCCCCCGCCTTGCCGGTCGCGACCGCACACGGAATGCCGTGCTCGCGCAGTCCGGCGAGCAGTTCCCGCACACCGGGATAGAGCTCGATCCGATCCGCCAGCCGGTAGCTCTCGCGGACGAAGGGGCCTTCCATGTCGAGCGGGAGCCCCATTTTCCGCATGATCTCGGGGAAATACCCGCCGAGGTGGCGCAGGTACACCTCGAACGGCGGCTCTCCGTCGCCGACCACTTCCCGGAACGCGTGGGTGAACGCCAGGCGCATCACCTCGAACGAGTTCACGAGAACGCCGTCGAGGTCGAAGACCACGGCGTTCAGCGCGGTCCCGGCGGCCCGGTATTCCACGACGGAGCCGGCCACGATCTCATCGGACATCAGGAGACAGCCACCTTCGCCACCACGTCCGCGACGATTTCCGCGACCGTGGCCATCTGTTCCTCGGTGCCGAGCAAGGTCCGATGGTGCAGCCAGACACAATCACCAGAAATCGCCTCGACGTTGGGGCACCGGGCGGCGATGGTTTCGAGGTCTTCGTCAGGAGCGGCCATTTCCCAGAAGGCGTCGGTGCGATAGATCGCACGGAACGCCGCGAACGCCGGAACCCCGTGCGCGATGAGTTCGTCGACCAGCCGCCGTCGCTGTTCGACGGTGATCCCCGGCACCCGGAACATCGCCATGTAATGCGGATTGCGGGTGCACCGGTCATCCGTTCCCTGCGGGACGACACCCGGAATGCGGGCGAGCAGCGCGGAAAGCACCGGCCAGCGCTGTTCGCGCACGTCGATCTGGCCGCCGAGGCGGGCGAGCTGGGCGCGCAGGACGCTCGCCGAGAACTCGTTCATCCGGAAGTTGGAGCCTGACATCCTGTGCTCGTAGGCGCGATCGGTCGGCGGACGGCCGCAGCTGTGCCGCAGGAAAGCGGTCTCGTACTCCAGCGAATCGGAGAAGGTGAGAGCACCGCCCTCCCCCGCCGTCATCAGCTTGCCGTTCTGGAAGCTGTAAGCAGCGATGGACGAAAGTTCACCGAGCCGCACACCCCGCCACTCGGCGCCCTGGGCGTGCGCGGCGTCGTGCACCAGGGGAACCCCGGCGTCGCCGGACAGTTTGCCCAGCGCGTCGAGATCGGCGAGCAGACCCGCCATGTGGACGGGCATGATCGCGCGGGTCTTCTCGGTCACCGCGGCCTCGGCCGCTCGGACGTCGATGTTGTAGGTGTCCGGATCGACGTCGACCGGCACGGCCACCGCGCCCAGCCGCTGCACGGCCTGCGACGACGAGATGAAGGTGAACGCCGGGACGACGACCTCGGTCCCCGGACCCACGCCGATGACCTGGAGGGCAAGTTCCAGCGCGTGGGTTCCGCTCGTCACCGCCAGCGCGCTGCGCGCGCCGTGGTACTCGGCGAACTCCTTTTCGAACTCCGACACCTCCTGTCCACCGAAACGCCACCACCCGTCCTGGTCGAGAGCACGCAGGAGAGCGGTCTTTTCAGAATCGTCGTACTGCGGCCAATTCGGCAACTCAAGATTTCGACGAGAAATGGATATCACGTCCATTCATTGCTCTGCCCGCTTCCGGTGAGAACGGACAGCCGGCGGCTTTTCGGCGGATTGCCTCGGCCACCATATGAGCAGCCGATCCGAAACGGCAAACCTCATCGCGATCGACCGGGAAAGACGACTGTCAAGTGCGGCACTTCCGCAGTTGCACGGCAATCCCGCGGGCACGCTTGCCCTTGTCCGCGCGGTTCTGGTATCGCGCCGACCACCGGTCTATACCACTGAACCACGACTGGATAGGCTTGCGGAATGAACCAACCCACAGCGAAGCGGTCGATCATGCCCTTGGCCGATTTGGCCACCCCGATGGCCGTCCGGGTGGCCGCGACGCTCGGCCTGGCGGAACACGCGGGAACGGGCGGAGCGACGGCGGAACGGCTCGCGTCCCTGACTGGGACGTCGGCGGCGGCACTGAGCAGGCTGCTCGATCACCTGGTCGCGGCGGGTGTTTTCGACCTGGACACGGAATCCAGCCGCTACCGACCGACGGACCTCGGCGCCCAACTGCGGGAAGACGCGCCCGAAGGGTTTAAACCCCTGCTCGACATCACCTGCGCCGGGGGCCGCGCCGAACTCGCATTCGTCGATCTCCTCGAAGTGATAACCAGCGGCGCACCCGCCTATCCGCACCGGTACGGCCGCGATTTCTGGGCCGACCTCGACGCCGAACCGAAATTGCGGACCTCGTTCGACGCCCAGATGAACTGGCGGTTCCGTGAGCAGGCACCGCTGATCGCCCGGAACTTCGACTGGAGCCGCTTCCCCGACATCGTCGACGTGGGTGGCGGCGACGGCCCCTTGCTCGTCGAGATCCTTCGGGCCCATCCGGGTGTCCGCGGCCGGATCCTCGACCTGCCGCCGACGGCCGCGGCCGCCGCCGAACGGCTGAAGGCCGCCGGACTCGACGACCGGGCGAGCGCCGTGCCCGGCAGTTTCTTCGACCCGCTGCCCACGGGGGCTGACGCCTACCTGCTGTCCGACATCCTGCACGACTGGGACGACGAGCACGCCCGCGAGATCCTCGCCGGCTGCCGTCGCGCCGCCGAACCGGACGCGTCCGTCGTGCTGATCGAGCCGGTGCGGGGGCACGGTGCCGACACCGCGATCGATCTGTTCATGCTGATGTGCTTCGGCAGCAAGGAAAGGACCGTCGAGGAGCTGACCGAACTGGCGACCGGCTGTGGACTCGCCTTCCGCGACGCGGCCCCGGTGACGAACGGCCGCTGGGCACTGGAGTTCACGGTCGCGCCCCAGCCCTGACGACCCGGGCGTCGCGGCGGGCGGTGGCCGGCATCCCAAGGCAACGCTCAGGTCGTCACCGACCTCGACCTGAGCCGATAAGCCAGCGCGAGCAGAATGCCGGCATCCGAGACACCGCATGACAGCCACACCAGCGACCCGCCGACCACGACGTGCACGACGCTGGTGACCAGGGTGTCCGGCAGCCGCGCCGCGACCGCCAGCACAGGCAACGCGACGAAGTAGGCCACCGCATCGAACGCCGCCTTGCCGTACTTGCCGGCAACGAGCGGGTCCGCGACGTTCAGTGCCACGGTGACCACGCTCGCGAAGATCAGGAGCTGGCGCGCCGGTCGCAACACCTCGTCGGAGACACCGGTGAGTGTGGGGTGCCGAGTGTCAAGCAGAAGTCCCAGGATCGAGAGGTCTACTGCTGGTGCGACGAGTGGCGCATCCGGATATCTTCTCCTGCAAAGAGGGCAATGCGGATGAACTGCTCCCGGTTCAGCGGACACGGGTGAGGGCGCGCGCAGGTCTAGGACCAGTGGACAGATGCCAGGAGGTTGGTGTTCTCGATCGGTGGTAGACCGTCATCGAGACCGCGCAGCCGGTCGTAGATGCTGCGCATCGTGGCCTTGTCTGGAATGTGCTGTCCGCCTGCCGCACGCTCCAGGATTGCCCGCGTGCTCACAAGCATGATCGCCCCCACAGCGTGACCGCTGGCCCGGAGCCGTCTGAGTCGGTTGATCTCCGAGGTGGCGATCCGTGCTCCTGATCCGTCGTCGATGAGCACGGTCACTGTCTCGCCGGATTCGGCGGCGACGACCGCGTGCGCGATGACCATTGTCTCGCCCAGATCTTTCGGGTGTTTCAGCCGCTCTTCCATGGGTAGCTGGGTGATCCGGTGGACGACCGCTGCAAGCTCGGGTGTCTGGTCATCGGAAAGTATCTGCACCCACTTGGGCGTCAGCTTTCGCCAGACCACTGCCGCGGAGCGGAAGCGCCCATCCTGCCGGGCCTTGCGGAGCACTTCGTCTTGCACGGTCTCCGGGGTGCTGAGCGGACCCAAGATCTCGATGAGGAGGCGCTCTTTGTTGATCGAGAGAAAATTCAGGCCGGGGCCGGCGTCGATGATCGGCCGGTGGCTCATCCTGAATCTCTCTCTGCCGCCGCAACCTGGCCGTTGTCATCTGGCGCGTTGAGATCCTCTTCCAGAACCGCCAGATCTACGTGCACGTCGGGTAGTTCGGTCGGAGCGGCCCACGCGATCTCCTGTTCGGTGGGCACGACACCTGCCTCACGCAGGTCCGCCTCGGCGGCCTCCAGTGTGATGCCGCGCAAGGTGGCGATGGCTTGCGCAGGCAGCACCGCCTCCGCGTAGCCCCTGATCGCGCGGGCGAGCAACTGTTGCGGTGCCCTCCGCTGATTAGAGTCGGCCTGTAATGCGCGGTACTGATCGCTCCACCCGAACCGGGACGCCAGTTGGGGCGCGGTCAGCGCCATCCACTCCTGCTTGGTGCCGTCATCGACGTAATTGGCTTGGTGCAGCGCGATGGCGGCAATCTGGGGTGATACCAAGAATCGCTGAACGACCGCAGAGAGGGCGGCTTGGGTCACGAACTCTTGATCTCCGAGGAACTCACGCAAGCCCTCGACCGGTACGAGCAGGTGTCGCGCGAAGGCGGCGGCTCGAATCTCCGCGGAGCTGCGTTCGCTCCAGTTGCCCGTACCGTTGTCAGCCCAGTCCTCGAACAGCACGCGGCCAAGTTCGTGGGCAAGCGTGCTGCGTTGTCGCATCGGGTTCGGGGTGCGCGCGACGCCGATGAACACGGCACCGCGCGCAGGGTCCCGCATCGTCAGGCCGTGTTCGTCCGGGCCGACATCGAGTACGGCCACGTCGATCCTGGTTGCCTGCTCGATGACTGCCACAAGGTCACCCAACGGCTGCACACCCAGGTGGTGCTCTTGGCGGAACCGCGCGGCGACGATACGACCTTCAGTTTCAGCGCTCAAGATTATCTATCCACATCAGACCGTGGCGGGGATGGCCTGGTCGTCCAGGTAGTTGTCCAGTTCCAGGAAGTGCAGCAGCGCTTCACGCATGCGGTCCATGTCGGAGTCGTTGGTGGCGCGGGCGGCGCACTGCACGCGGTCGGCCACCGTCCCAGCTTCGGTGAGTTGGGCGACCGTATGTCCGGTTGCCCACGCGATCGCGACCACCTCCGGCATCTTCGCCGCTCTATCCCCGGTGATGATCCGCGACAAGGTGGGCTGCGAGATGCCGGTCGCGTCCGCAAGGGCGCGCTGACTGAGGCCCGCAGCAACGCGGGCACGCTCAATAGGCACACCGGAACCCATTGTCATCGCAGCCACCCTTGATGGACTGAATCATGATCGGTTGATGTGATTCAGTGTAGCTTAGTGCGGCACGCAACGCCAACGCGCTACGACTGAACTACTGCGCGCGCGGGACGCACAGTCGATCGTGTATATCCCGTGGACGGTGTGCGTTGTCGCCTGGTCATTCTGATCAAGAGCAGCCCAATGTGCCTGCTCATCGACGGCTACTCCTGCTCAACGTGTTGCTGCCCGGCGCGGGTCGGGGAAGCCGAGGCTGACATAGCCGGGCGCGCGTTTGGCCAGGGAAGAGGCCAGGACGCCGGTGCTGATGTCGTGGTAGTCGTGGACTTCGGCGGTGGCCTTGCCAGCGTGTGCGCGGAGGATCCGACCCGCGTACTGGACGAGGCGTCCTTTGAACGCGATCGGTGCGGCGAGGAAGAGCGTGTCCAGTGCGGGGCAGTCGAATCCTTCGCCGACGAATGGTCCAGTGGCGACGACCAGCAGCGGTATTCCGTTCGCAGGCTGGAGGCGGGCGAGGGCGTCGCGGCGGGCGGTCGCGCTCATGCCGCCGCGCAGCACGATCGGGTCAAGCGAACGTCGCCTGAGTTCGTCGGTGAACCGTTCGACGTGGGTGGTCCATTGGGTGAGCAGTAGGCAGTGCCGGCCTCGGTTCAGTGCGGCGATCACGTCGTCGACGATCTGGGTGAGGCGGGTGTCGTCGGCGACGAGGTCGCGGTAGATGGCCGCCATCCCGCCGGGCTTCGTCGGGTCGGCGTCACCGGCATAGCGGTAGGCGGTGTCGTGTACGTGGAGCACGGGCGTCGGACGCTGCGCGGTCGTGTCCAATTCGAGCTGGGGTGCGCTGTCCTCGCTAGGGCGGGTGGGTTGGGTGATGGTGTGCCGGATCGGGCCGAGTTGCAGTGCGATCAGGTCGTCGACCTTATCGCGTCGGTATGGGGTGGCGGTGAGTCCGAGCCAGCGGCGGGCCGGGATCTGCTTGACGGCGTGCTCGAACGCGGCGGCGGGGATGTGGTGGCACTCGTCGACTACGACCAGTCCGTAGCCGCTGGCGAGTTCCTCGATGTCGTTCATGCGGGCCAGGGTTTGCAGCATGACGACATCGATCACGCCGCGGGTTTTGCGGCGGCCACCGCCGAGTTGGCCGGCTTTGACGCCCAGCAGTTCGCTGATCCGGGTGCGCCATTGGTCGGCCAGGGTCTTGCGGTCGACCAGCACGAGCGTGGAGATCGCGTGGGTGGCGATGACCGCGCAGGCCATCACGGTCTTGCCCGCACCCGGTGGCGCGACCAGCACACCCAGGTCATGCTCGCGTAGATCGGCTACGGCGGCTTGCTGCTGACGGGTCAATGTAGCGGCAAATGTGAACTCCCGCGTCTCGCCGGCCTGCCGCTCGTCGATCACCTCGAGGCGGCTGCCCGCCTGCTCGACCAGCGAGACGACCGTGTCGTGCAGACCTCGGGGCAGGATGAGCCCGCCGTCGAGAGTTTCGTCGTAGTTGCGCAGGAACCGCGTTGTGTCCCAGGTGGACATTCGGAGCCGCTGACGCTCGTAGAACACCGGATTTGTCATCGATGCCGCGTGCTTCAGCGTCGCGTGCAACGCTGGGGTCAACTCCCCTGATTCCAGGCGGATTCCCGAGTCGAGCCGCGCGCGCACGATCGCGGAGGCGGTAGTACGGATCCGAGTCGAGACCGCAGCACCGATCTTGTCGATGCCGACGCCGACAGTGATTCCACCGGCGCGGCGCGCGACCCGATTGACCTCAGCAGGGCTCATCCGGCCAAGCGAGGACAGATAGGCCCACTGGTCATCGCAGGGTTCCATGGTCGCCAGATCGAGGAATACCGTCGCGCCGTCCTGGCGGGCCTTGCCCTGCAAAGGTGCGGCGATCAGGTTCCCCACGCCGCCCGAGGGCAGCACGTCCTGGGACGGGAAGAGCCGGTCGTAGCTGGCCAGGTCCATGCGGCCACGTACCGCCATCGCCTCCCGCAAGAGGGCGGTGCCAAGTCGGCGAGCTGTCTCCGCGGGCACGGGTGCGGTGAAGAACACCCACGCATGGGCGCCCACACCTGAGCGCGACACTTCCAACGCGGCCGACACCGACCACACCCTGGCGGCCTTCAGGTAAGCCAGGGCGTCCAGCATCGCCATCGGGCCGTCGAAGTCGGCCGCCAGCCACCAGCACAGGTCGCCGTCCACCAGCGGATACAGCCCGACATGCATGTCACCGGTCAGATGCGTGCGCAGCACGTCCTTGCTCAGCGGCAGGTAGTCGCGGTCCTCGTGCCGGACGTCTTTGCGCCACCCACCACGCACCGCCGGCAGCCAACCAGATTGGCCAGTACGCGTGTTCTCCCATCGCGTGGCGTAGATGTCGATGCGGGCGGCGAACAGGGCGGCGAAGAAATCGACCTTCACCTCCGGGGCCGATCGCCGGTCGACCGGGCCGGGGTGCGCTTCGAAGAAGCCGGTCTGAATCGGTCCGGGCGGAGCCGCCTGTTTCGATGTCAGCTCCAACAGCCGCAGCAACCGCGTGTTCTCCGCTCGCAACTGAGTTGTCAGCGCACGGAGCTCCGCGAGTTCCTCCGCGAGCCCCGCAGCCTTCGCCGACTGGAGATCGTCTTTCACAGAGCCTGCCGTAGATGGGTCAGATGCGCGCCCGGTCGAGGCGCTCGATGAGGCTGGGTTTGCGTGCATGCGTTTGCCGCAACGCGATGGTGCGGGTGGTGAATGTGTCGTAGCGGTCCTCGCGTTCGGCCAGCGCCTGGAGATCGGTGAGAAGCGTGACGGCGGCGTCATACTCGGCCGGTTTCCGGGTGGCGATCATCGCCTCGACGCGCGACCACGCGGTGTCTTCCTCGTCGGCAAGTGTGTCGAGTCGTCGTTCGCGGGCCTGCAGGCGCGCCTGTTCCCGGCGTGCCTCGTCTTCGGCGCGCTCGGCGGCCAGCCGACGCGCACGGTCGGCACGTCGCCGCGCCGCGTTGTCGAGCAGGTCGGCCACGTTCCGGCGGGCTGGGATGGGGATGATCGGAGCGGTGTCGCCGCGGCAGTGTCGGTCTCGGAAGCGACGCAGCAACTCCATCTGCACCCGCGCCGCCTCACCCTGCGCAACCCGCGCCAGGAGCCGGTCCTTCTCGGTGACCTGCAGGCGAGCCACCCACACGGCGAGGTCAGCAGGGTCGTCGGTCGTCTCGCCCAGCGGTGGAGAAGCCTGAGCCGCGATCGCGATCAGATCGTCATCGAGGCGGAGAAAGTCGGCCAGCGCCCGCTGCGCGGCAGTGAGCGCGCCCAGCCCGGGCGGAACCGGTGGTTCGAGATCGTCGTCAGCATCACGATCGAAAACATCTTCATCGCGCTCCCAGGCACCATAGGCCGCCAGCCAGGCCAGATAGAGCGGCCGGAGATCACCGGCGGCGAGTTCGGCGCGAACTCCGACGATCGCCGACAGCAGGTTCTCGGGGTCGTAGTCGAAGTCAAACTCACCAGCGTGGTCCTCGCTGATGAGTTCGAGCACGATGAACTCGTCCGTGACGCGGGCACTTGCCTCGTCACCGACGCAGTAGTCCTCGACGACATCGGGATCGAGCAGCTCGCACGGCAGGCGGAACATCACCCGGTGGGTGCCCCAGTTGGCGACGTACAGGTGCGCGTCGTAATAGCGCTCCATCAGACGGCGCGGGTCACCCTTGAAGTCGCCCCAGTGGTACTCGTTCACGAAGCTGGTCGAAGAGATCCGCGCCCGAGTGGACAGCGACCGGACCGCGGCCTGTTCGTCCTCGTCCAGCGGCCGGTCGATCGCCAGGAACTCGTAGTACTGGTACTCGCTCATGGTCCGTCCAGTTCGTCGGCATCGGTGAACGGCTTCGCCCGGAAACTCGAGTCGTCTCCCAGGTGGAAGAACAGATGGCCCTCGATCGTGTCGTCGTCGGCCAGGACTGCCCAGCCGCGTCCGCTGACCTGATCGCCCTCGTCGGAACCTTCCCAGGTGAACTCCACGCCTGGTCGGTCGTCCCGCTCGACAGGGCGGCAGTCCAGCCAACCGTGGACGGCGATGAAACCGAACTGGCCGGTCCCGTTCCGGGTGAACTCGACATAACCCGGTTCGACCAGGTCGATCGCGTCGCGGTCCCAGCCACTCATCGCCACGATCCGCCATCGACCGGACATCCGGGCGCTGAACTTCGGAGCCCTTGCCATGGGGTGTCAGCGTAGTGAACTCGGTGAGATCGATGCGACGTACCGCCGTTGGACGGTGCACCGGAGAATCCCCAGTACATCAAGACCGAGGTCGACCATGTGTGTCGCGGGTGGGGATGCCGCGTTCGCGGAGTTTGGCCAGCACGGTGGTGTGGTCGACGCCCAGATGTTCGCCGACCCGTGCCAGGGACCAGCCGAGGTCGTAGAGGTGGATGGCGTCGTCGACCTGCTCGGGGGAGAGTCCGCGGCGGCGCATCGGCACGTCGTGTCGTTTGAGGATGTTGCTGACCGTCCGCCTTTCGATGCCGAACCGGTCGCCCAGTTCGTACACCGTCGCTCCGGCTTGGTAGCCGGTGATGAGTTCCTGGACCTGGTCGGCGTCGAGTTGCCGTGCCCGTCGTGGTTTGGGTCGGTCGACGGGCGGTGCTGCCGGTTCGGCGGGGTCGGGCAGCTTCCGGAGCAGGGTAAGTTCCCCCAAGGTCCACAATACGAAACACCGCCCACCTGGCAGGTTTGCCGAGGTAGGGCGGTTTTTTATTACACCTTATCTTGAGCACGCCGTCTCACCCCCGCCAAATGGGGTCACATCGCCTGCTTCAGCCATGTAACCGACCAGATGGTCCTGGCCTTGGCCCCGTACCGACGCAAGTCCATCCACACCGACGAGCTGCAGATTCCCTCGGATTAAAAGGGCACGCGGTGATCTCGGTTCATGACGGCCGTCCGCCGAACTGCCAGTTGTGGACCTCGATGTCGGCGTACCGGTCCGGGGTCAGGACGGCGCGTGCCGTGTCCGGGTCCGGTGCCCGGACCAGGGCGGCTGTGCCCAACCACCTTGTGTCGTTGTCGGACATCAGCGGCCCATACGCGATCAGCTCGTCCCGATCGGGCGGCATGGCGAGGTCGGCTGCCCGTCCCGTGCCGAGGCCGAGCACCAGGTACCGGTTGCCACCGGTGCGGCCACCGGGGAAATCCCACATGGTGCGCCCCAGCGTGTTGCGCCATCGGCGCAGCAGCACGTCTCGGTAAACGCCGGTCTGGTAGTTGGGCTCGTCGAAGGCGAACGCGCGGGCGGCGGCGGGATCTGGCAGGTCGAGGATGTGCACGCTGCCGGTGGGCGTGTCGCCGTCGCTGGCGAGGGTCGGCCCGCGGGCGATCATCTCCGTCGCGTACCGGTCCATGTAGGACCAGTGCTCTTCCAGCAGCTCTTTGCGCAGCGCCATGGAGCCGGGCCGATCGCGGTGGTAGCAGAAGAACTCCATGCCCACAGTGTCTACCCACCCTGCACCACCCCGCCCGGTACTTGATCAGATGTAGCTTGGAGCGAGCCCGGCCCCGGTCGACTGACGACGGGCCCGTGTGGCTCTCCTCTTTCTGGAGAGCTTCCATTAGGCGGCTGATGCCGGGGTGTGTTCGTCGGGTCATTCGACGAGTTCGCCGTTCACGAATCGGACGCCGGCGCGGACGAGCGCGATGAGCTTGAACGCCATGGCCCGGCCGCGCGCGAGCCCGGCCCCTTGGGTGACCTTAGTGCGGTGCCGGATGGTGGAGAAGGTGAACTCGATCGGGTTGGTGGTGCGCAAGTGCACCAAGTGCTCGGCGGGGTAGTCGTAGAACGCGAGCAGCCGGCCGAGATCGTCGGTGATCTTGGCGACCGCCTTGGGGAACTTGGCGCCGTAGGCGGCGTCGAAGGTCTTCACCGCGTCCAGGACGTGGCGGCGGTCCTCGGCGTTCCAGATCTCGGCCAAAGCCTTCTTCGCGCCGGGATGCGCGGACTTGGGCAGCGTGGCGAGCACGTTGCCGATCTTGTGGAACCAGTCGCGCAACAACACTGTCGCCGTCCTAGGCCGTCACCGCGCCCAGGCCCTCACAGCTCAATGCTCTCCAGCCGCGACGTGTCGCGATCCTCGGCGGTACTGCCCTCGGCTATCCAGATCTCTCATCCCTGGGGCGTTTCTGAAGTAGTGTGCTCCATCCTGCACGAGACCCGGTAACAAGTTCCCGGGTCTCGTGCAGATGCCGTTGCGGTACTCGTCGCTCGTCGCTCCCCGGCCATCTGGGTCACATCGACCGCTCCAGCAAGGGACCCCGAACGGGTAGCCCCTGGAGACCCAGCAGCGGGCGGACCACCTACCGCGGATCTTCACCGAACTCGACGTCGACGACCGTACCGTCGCCGTCGTCGCCTCTCGGCAACGAGAACTCCTCCCTCACCGAGGCGACCGATGACCGGCGCGTCGGGCACCTCGAACCGATTCGATCTGAAACGCCGGTCATGGCGCGGAAACGCAGCTCCACGTAGCGGGCACCCAGGGCGACGCCGGGCCGTGCGAACCGGCGAGCTGGTCGTCGTCGGTGACCGCGGAGATCCTGCTGGCTGGGGCGAAGTCGCCGATGAAGGTTCGATTCCGCCAGATGCCGAGCGTGTGCGAGCCGTCGTCGTTGAAGTACCACGCTGCGAGCAGGCCGTTCGCGTTGATGCCCATCGCGACGTTCCCCGGTGTCTTGCCCAGGACGGCACCGGTGTTCACGTCCCACTCGATGAGCTGCTCACCCTGGGTCCATGACAGGCCGACGATCCGCTCGCCCTGGTATCGCTGGATGACGAGATCGCCGTACCCGGCCAGCTGCCGGGTCGAACCGTCGGGCGACCACACCAGCCCGGGCTCGGTCACCACCCGGCCCGCGTTGTCGATGCCGACCGCTCTGCCGTCGGCGATGATCCGGTAGCTTCCGGGAGCATTCGCCGACCAGAGGATGACCTGGTAGGGCACTCGTCCATCGCCGACGTACCCCACGATGTCACCGGACTCGTTGATGGCGGTGGCAGTGGCCCGCACCCCGGGCGGGCTCGGCAAGGTCTCGTAAACGCCGTCGTGGTAACGGAATCCCGCGCTGACGTCGCTCGAGGACTGATACCCCACAACCTCGCCGCGGCCACTGATGGCGGAGAACTGGAGCGCGGCGCCGTTCGGCGGCTGCGGCATTTCGACGACCTCGCGGTTGTGCCACAGCACGTTCACGCGTTTGTTCTCCTTCCACACCAACCCGGCCATGTACCCGTTCGGTCCGGCGACGGCCACCGAGCCACCGCTGGCTCCGACGGGGACCGGCAGGTCGGAGGCGACCCAGGTGCAGGGCGCCACCGAGGGTGTGGCAGCCGCGGTGGCGGGGAGGGCGGTGGTGACGGCGAACGCGAGCGCCGCGCCGAGTACGGCGCTTAGTACGGCTTTACGCATGGAATACCCCTTGGAACGCGGGAAGCTGTCTACGAGATCACGCACGACTGGTCGCTATGGTTGCCTTGGCGACCGACGAGTGTGCGGGGATTCGGTGCACCCCGCATCCGGTCGAGACCTCAGTCGCAGGTCAGCAGGCTCAGACCAGTTCCCATGCTGCCCCTCTCCGGCGGTCCGGCGTTGTCGAGGCCGTCGGCCGCCACCAGAGACCGCAGGGGTCGAGCACGGATTCCCTGTGTTCTTCCTTCGTACGCTGTACACCCCGGCCGGAGAGGCCGAGTCCAGAGCGTCTCCGGCCGGGAGACGGCTGAAGCCGGGCGGAAACGGATGGCTGCGACGTCGGGATCGTCGCGATCGGTCGACAGGATCGTCCGGTGGAAGCTCGGACCTCGTGCGGCGGCCACGGCGACAGGTTCCACACTGCGGCCGTCGCGACGGCCATACTGGAGGCGTTTGTGAACACGAACTCGTACGGATGCGTCTCCAGATGCCGGCACAGCGACCTGGCGAGGAACGGCGGTAACGCGATCTCAGGTGCACTGCCGGATGACGACACCCGGCACGTATGTCCATAGAGGACTATCGGCAGGGCTCGGGACCGGTTCGGCGATCCTGCCCCCCGCGGCGAACCGTCGGATATTTTCGGCCGTCGGCAACCCGAAACCGGCGAATCGCTCACCGTCTGGTTCGTCAAGTTCGCCTGGTTTCCCGCGAAGCCTCGCTGAAACCGGATTGAAGCCGGAGCTACGCACGATTCCGCCTATCTGTCCACTGGGGGACACGGGAGGAACGACGATGCGTGAACGGATGCGCTCGAGAACGAGACGTTGCCTGACCCTCGCGGTCGCCGCGCAACTGGGCGCGTCCCTGTTGCTGGCCATGGCCGCGCCCGCGGCGCTGGCCGCCGGACCGTCGACGAATCTCACGAACGTCCCTTCCGTACCGGTGACGAGCCCGTCGTGGCGGACCATCGGCACCGACCACGCCTCGGCGAACGCGCTGACCGGCAACCAGGCCCTCAAACCCGCGCAGGAAGGCGCGGGCACGGCGACGGCGACGCCACTGTCACCGTCGGCGAACTGGTCGGTTTCGCCGCAGACCGGCGACTTCACCTGGTCATACCCGCTGCGGGTGCCGCCCGCGGCGGGCGGGCTGACGCCGGGTCTCGCGCTGTCGTACCGATCGTCCGCCGTGGACGGCCGGACGACGGTGACCAACAACCAGCCATCGTGGGTCGGTGACGGCTGGTCGTTGTCCTCGGGATTCATCGAGCGCATGTACGGGGGTTGTTCGGCCGACACCGAGGGCGACGCGAAGCCGCAGGCAGCGGACCTGTGCTGGCGCAGTGACAACGCCACCGCCTCCTACGGCGGCGCCGGCGGAACGCTGATCCGCGACGACGCGACCGGGAAGTGGCGGCCGCGCTCCGACGACGGCTCGCGGATCGAGCGGTTCACCGGTGCGGACAACGGCGACAACGACGGTGAGCACTGGAAGATCACGACCGTCGACGGGACGCAGTACTTCTTCGGTACCGGCAAGGAATCGACCTGGACGGTGCCGGTGTTCGGCGACGACTCCGGCGAGCCCTGCCACGGCGCGACCTTCGACGCCTCGTCGTGCGCGCAGCCATGGCGGTGGAACCTGGACCGCGTGGTGGACCGCAACGGCAACGAGATGCGGTTCCATTACACCACCGAGTCGAACTCCTACGGCTTCAACGGCAAGGACGCCGCGGTCTCCTACACCCGCGGCGGGCACCTCGACCACATCGACTACGGCCTGCGCGACGGTGTCACCCAGCCGTCCGGACGAGTCGTCTTCACGACGGCGAACCGGTGCGTGCCGGGCAGCGACTGCCGTCCGGAAGCGCCCGGCAACTGGCCGGATGTGCCGTGGGAAGCCAAATGCGACAAGGCCACCTGCCCGGACGCGCACTCGCCGACGTTCTGGACCACGCAGCGCCTGGCGTCGGTGACCACGAAGGTGTGGCGTGGCAACGACTTCGGCGACGTCGACCGCTGGGAACTGGACCAGCAGTACCCCGACCCCGGTGACGGCGAGAAGGCCGCGCTGTGGCTCAAGGGCATCAAGCACATCGGCCTGGCGGGCGGAACCGCGGAGATGCCGTCGGTGACGTTCCACGGCACCCCGCTGTACAACCGGGTCGAGAAGCCGGGGGACGGCGTGTCGGAGCTGATCCGCTACCGGGTCAGCGGGATCGTGTCCGAGACCGGCGGGGTCACCTCGATCAGGTACGAGTCGGAGTGCAGGTCCGACAACCTTCCCGCGAATCCGGAAACCAATGACAAGCGGTGCTTCCCAGTGCGCTGGGCGAAGAAGTACATGGCCGAGCGGACCGACTACTTCCACAAGTACGTGGTCTCCTCGGTGACGCGGACGGACCGGCTGCAGGTGGACGGCCAGCCGACCTCGACCTTCCCCGAGGAGACCACACGGTACGAGTACCTCGACGGCGCGGCCTGGCATTGGGACACCTCGGAGTTCACCAAGGACGACAAGCGGACCTGGAACGAGTTCCGCGGGTTCGGCCGGGTCCGCGTGCGGGCGGGCACGGCGGACGATCCGGCGGGTCCGATCACCATGACCGAGCAGCGGTTCCACCGCGGCATGGACGGCGATCACCTGCCTTCCGGCAAGCGGCAGGTCTCGGTGTCCGACACCGAAGGTGGCGTGCGCGCCGACTCCGACTGGCTGGCGGGCTCCGAATTCGAGACCGCGACGTTCGAGCGGGAAGGTCCTTCGAACCAGCCGGATCCGCCTAGGGTGAGCAAAACGATCACCGAGCCTTCGGTCCAGGGCCCGACGGCGACACGCGGTTCGTACAAGGCGTACCTCGTGCGCACCGGCGTCGAGCGCGCGTACACGGCGGTGGGCTCCGGATGGCGGCAGACGCGCACCGAGACCACCTACGACGAACTGGGTCTCCCGACCAAGGTGAACGACCTCGGCGATGTCGGCACGGCCGACGACGACCGGTGCACCCATACCGAGTACACGCGCAAGGACGCCGCCTGGCTGATGAACCTGGCAGGCCACACGTGGTCGGACTCCGTCCACTGTGGAGCGAACGTGGAGTATCCGCGGGACGCGTTGTCGGACACCAAGACGACGTTCGACCCGTTCGGCAACGCGGTGAAGACGGAGATCGCGAAGGAGCGTCCGGCAGCCGATCCGGTGTACTTCACGATCGGGACGACGACCTACGACGTGCACGGCCGCGTCGAATCGACCACGGACGCGCTCGGCCGCACCACGACGACGGCTTACACCCCGGCGTTGGGCGGCCCGGTCACCAAGACCGTGGTCACCGGTCCCGGCACGACCGCCGTCCCGGGCGGGCTGGTGACGACCACGACGTTCGATCCGGCCTGGGGCGTCGCGACCCTGATCAGTGACCCGAACTCGAGAAGGAAGGAGACCCAGTACGACCCGCTCGGCCGCCCGATCGCGGTGTGGACGCCGACCTGGACCAGGGCGGCTCACCCCGAGGTACCGGCCGTCCGTACCGCGTACCTGGTGCGCGGGGACAAACCGACCGTGGTCACCTCGACCAGGATCGGCCCGACCGGCGCCGAGCATTCCTGGACCACGATCTACGACGGGCTGCTGCGCGCGCGGCAGGTGCAGCTGCCCGCGATCGGCGGCGGCCGGCTGCTCACCGACACGCGGCACGACTCACAGGGCCGCGCGTGGAAGACCACCCAGCCGTACTACAACGACAAACCCGTCGACGACGCCCTGTGGGTGGCGTCCGATGTGGACGTCCCGGGACACACCCGGTCGCACTTCGACGGAGCCGGACGTGCCGACGCGTCGATCTACTTCGCGGGCGCGTTCGAAAAGCGGCGGACCACCACCGCGTACTTCGGCGACCACGTGGACGTCACCCCGCCCGCCGGGGGCACGCCGACCTCGACCTACACGAACGCGCGCGGCCAGGCGGTCGAGCTGCGCCAGCACGACGGGCAAGGCGGGTACGACTCGACCCGGTACACCTACGACAAGGCGGGCCGGACCGCGACGATGACCGACCCTTCGGGCGCGGTCTGGCGATTCGGGTACGACTTCCTCGGCCGTCAGACCACCAGTGAGGATCCGGACAGCGGCACGATCACGAAGACCTACGACGACGCCGGGCAGATCCTCACCGCGCGGGACGCGCGGGGTGAGGTGCTGGCCTACAGCTACGACGCCCTCGGTCGCCCGACGGCGAAGTTCTCGGGCTCCGTCGGCGGGAAGAAGCTGACGGAATGGACGTACGACACGGTGACGAAGGGCAAGGGAAAACCCGCGTCGTCGACCTCGTTCGTGGACGGAAGGGCGTACACCTCGAAGGTGCTCAGCTACGATCCCGCCTACCGGCCCACCGGGACGTCCGTGATCATCCCGGCCGAGGAAGGCCTGCTCGCGGGAACATACAACTCCTACACCGGGTACAACCCGGACGGGGGCCTGTCCAGCCAGTCGTACCCGGCGGCCGGTGAGCTGCCCGCGGAGACCGTCAGCTTCGGATATCACGAACTCGGGCCGTTGGCCACCAGCTGGGGCGGTTACGAAGGCTCGACCGTCGAACTGGTGTCGGCGACCGACTTCACCCGCTACAGCGAGGTGCAGCGGGTCACCCTGGGGAGCGGGACGAAGCGGGTCTGGCTGTCGCGGTACTACGACGACAGCGACCGGCGGCTGACCCGGTCCATCGTGGACGCCGAAACGCCGTCGCCGATGCTGTCCGACCTGCACTACCGCTACGACCCGGCCGGTTCCATCACGTCGATCGCGGACAAGTTCAACGGCGATGTCCAGTGTTTCCGCATGGACGGCCTGCAGCGGCTCACGGAGGCGTGGACGCCCGCTTCGGCATGCGACGCCGATCCGTCCGTGGCGGGTCTGCGGGGCCCGGCGCCGTACTGGCAGTCGTTCACTTACGACAAGGCCGGCAACCGGGCAACGGAGACACAGCACGCCGCCGCGGGCGACGTCGTCCGGACCTACACCGGTCAGGTTCCCGGGCACGCCCACGCCCTCGGCTCGGTGACCGGGCCAGGCGGTGTCACCTCGTACGCCTACGACGCCGCCGGGCAACTCGCTTCGCGGACGTCAGGTGACGTCGCGGAGACGTTCAAGTGGAATGAGACGGGCAAGCTCGCGTCGGTGGCGAAGGGAGACAAGGCGACCTCGTTCGTGTACGGCCCGTCCGGCGACAGGCTGATCCGACGCGACCCGACCGGGACGACCTTGTACCTGGGCAATCAGGAACTGCGGCTCTCGGCGTCGGGTGGCAACCCCACGGTCACCCGGTACTACGGCCACGGCGGCCAGGCGATCGCGATGCGCCAGGGTCGCGGAGCACTGACGTGGCTGGCATCGGATCACCAGAGCACCGCGCGGACGGCTGTGGACTCCGGCACGCTGGCGGTCACCAACCGACGTCAGCTGCCGTTCGGCGGCCCGCGTGGCGAGGCGTCGGCCTTCCCGGGGGAACGCGGGTTCGTCGGCGGGACCAAGGACGCGAGTACCGGCCTGACCCACCTCGGCGCCCGGGAGTACGACCCGGACACCGGCCGGTTCATCTCGGTCGACCCCGTGCTGGACGCGGGGGATCCGCAGCAGCTCAACGGGTACGCCTACAGCAACAACAGCCCGATCACGAGGAGTGACCCGTCCGGTCTGCTGTCCTGCCCCGACGGCGACTGCCGGAACGGTAAGAGCGGGTCGCGAGCACCGGCGAAGTCCACGCCCGCGCCGCCCGCGCAGGCGCAGCCCGTCACTCCTTGGGGAGCGCCCGCACCGGCTCGGCGGACGACGCCGTACAAGTCGGGAGTGGTGTCCCGCAAGGACCAGGAGGACGTCACGTTCTGGCAGATCCCTATCGAGTCGTACGTGATCGACACGGTCTGTGGCGGAAGTCCGCCCAAAGCGGTCGCGGCGGGCAACCTCGAATGCATGGCCGCCAACGCGTGGCGCGAGAACAACGTCACCAGGGCCATCGTGAAGGAGGACATCAGGAAGCAGCGAGTCAAGGAGGCGTCCGAGAAGACGGGCATCGCGCCGCCGCCGTACACCCCGGGTGGAGGACTGCTGTTCTCTTGCGTGTCCGGATCCGCCGGTCAGGGCATCGTCCTCGGTGTCGAGACCTGCATCGACTCCAGTGGCGACATCACGGACGGCTGGAAGATCGGCTTCGGCTTCACCACCGGTGTCGCGATCTCGAACTCGCTCAAGTACGCGGTCGATCAGAAATCCATGGGCGAAGCGGCCGGACCGGCGCTGTTCGTGGAAGGCAGCCTCTTCGCCTTGGACGGGTCCGTGTCGCGCAGCGTCGAGGACTACACCTGGGACGACCGCAAGCAATGGATCTGCTTCGGGATGACTGAAGACTGTCCCCAAGGGGCCGACCGGACCTGGGCGAAGATGACGGACAAGTACACATTCGGAGGTGGCGCGGCCGCGCTCGAATGGAATCGCCGCAATGCGCCCCAGTTGGATATGAACTGGAAAGGCAAAAAGATCGGTTGGTCACTCACCGCCGGGTTCGAATGTTCCTGGCTGCGGTCCGCGCCCGGCTACCGCTGTACCGGCTGACAACCGGCGAACCTCCCATCCCGGGCGATCCGGACGTACTCTTCCGACCACGGGCACATTGCTCGATCCGTGAGTGATGTGCCCGTGGAAGGGGAGAAGCAGTGGAAGGATCCGGTCTCGGTTTCGGAATCCTCGGCCCGCTCGAGGTGACACGCGACGGTCTGCCGGTGGCGGTCGGCGGACCGAAGCTGCGCGTCGTCCTCGCGGCGCTGCTGCTCCGGGCGAACGCGACCGTGTCCTTGGACGAGCTCGCCGAGGATCTCTGGGGCGAACACCAGCCTCCGACCGCGCGCAAGGCCGCCCAGCTCCACGCGTTGCGCCTGCGCCGGGTGCTCGGCGACAACGCCATGATCGAAACCCGCCCCGACGGCTACCTGATGCGCCTCGAACCGGCGCGGCTCGACCTGCTCCGGTTCCGGCAGCTCGTCGGCCGGGCGAAGACCGCGGAACCCGAAAGGGAACGGGAGCTCCTGGCCGAGGCGCTGGCCTGCTGGCGTGGCGACGCGCTGTCGGACGTCCCGGCCGAGTCGTTTCAGCGCGAAGCGGCCGTCCAGCTCGGCCAGGAACGGCTGCGGGCTCGCGAGCGCTATCTCGAAGTCAGCCTCGAGCTGGGCAAACACGTCGAGATCATCGCCGATCTCGGCGCCCTCACCCGCGAGAATCCCTGGCGGGAATCGTTGTGGGCGCTGCTGATCCTCGCGCTGCACCGATCAGGGCGTAGAGCGGACGCGCTGGAGACCTACCGGACCGTGCACCGGATGCTCACCGACGAGCTGGGCGTCGAGCCGGGCACGCAGCTGCGCGCGGCCCATCAGGAGGTCCTCACCCAGCCGGACGACCTGCCCGTCACTCCCCAGGCGGGCTGCCAGCTACCGGCCGACCTGCCCAGTTTCTCCGGGCGGACGTCGGACCTGGAGACGTTGGACGGGTTCCTGGCTTCGGCGCACCGGACCATGGCGATCGTCGGTCCCGGTGGCATCGGCAAGACCGCGCTGGCCGTCCAGTGGGCTCACCGCGTCCGCGACCGGTTTCCCGACGGTCAGCTGTTCGTCGATCTGCGCGGTTACGCGTCGACCTCACCGGTGTCGAAGACCCAGGCCCTCACGCTTTGCCTGCGCGGCCTCGGTGTGTCGGGCGGGCAGGTGCCGGTGACGCTCGACGAACAGGTCGTGCTCTACCGGTCGCTGCTGGCCGGACGCCGGGTACTCGTGGTGCTCGACAACGCCGCCGACGCCGATCACGTCCGCCCGCTGCTGCCGCCGAACTCGGGTTGCGTCGCGCTGGTGACCAGCCGTGGCGACCTGCGTGGCCTGACCGTCCTCAACGACGCCCAGGTGCTGAGCCTCGACGTGCTGACACCCCCGGACACGCGAGCGCTGCTCACCCAGCTGCTCGGCGAGGACGTCGTCGGCGCCGAGCCCGGAGCCGTCGACCAGTTCGCCGATCTCTGCGGGCATCTGCCGCTGGCGCTGCGGATCGCGGCGGCGAACCTGGTCGGCGGGAAACACGCGTCCGTCGGGAGCTATGTGGCGACGTTGCGGGCCGACCGCCTCGCCGAACTGGCCATCGAAGGCGACCCGGACATCGCGGTACAGGCCACGTTCCAGCTCTCCTACCAGGCGCTGGACGAACCCGCCCGGCGGGCGTTCCGGCTGCTCGGGCGGATACCCGGCCCGTCCTTCACGTTCGCGGCGGCCGTCGCGCTCCTCGGCCCGGCCGAACGGACACGCCGGTGGCTCGACCGGCTGGTCTCGGCCAATCTCCTGGCCCGGCGCAGCGCCGACCGCTACCAGTTCCACGATCTGCTCCGGGAGTTCGCGGCCGCGTGTGCCCGGGACGACGAGCCATCGGGCGAGCTGGCCGCGGCCGATATCCGGTTGTACGACCACTACGCCGGCACAGCGGCCGCCGCGCACGAACGTCTGTTTCCGCTGGTCCGCAGGCTGCTGCCGACGGATCCAGTGGCCAGGGACGTGTTCGACGGTGACGAAGCGGCGATGCGCTGGCTCGATGAGGAGCGGCCGAACCTGGTCGCCGCCGCCGAGCGCGCGGCCATCTCTTGCGGGCTCCGCGGCTACTGCCGGGAGCTGGCCGACGCGTTGCGCGGCTATTTCTCCGGCTGCGGATACGCCGCGGACGGCTTGGCGCTGGCGAACGCCGCGCTCAAGGCGGCGGACGCGGCCGCCGACACGCGAGCCAAGGTCGTGGCGCTCGCCTTGCGTGGGATGATCGCCTACAACGTCAGCGACTACGACGACGCCGTGGTCCAGGTCACCAGCGCGCTGGGGCTCTGCGGCCAGGACCAGGTGGCGGAGGTGGAATGCCGGCATTTCCTCGGCCGGGTGTACGCGCAGCTCGGGAAGCCGCATGAGGCGAAGCGCCACCACGAGCGCGCGCTCGCCGTCGCACGGCGGATCGGCGATGAGCGGACCGAGGCCAGGGAGATCAACTACGTCGGCGTCGCCCTCCTGTCTCTCGGGCGGATCGACTCCGCGATCGCTTGTCACACAAAAGCGGTCGAACTCAGCTCACGAATCGACAACCACCACATCTCGCTGATCGCCCTGAACGGGCTCGGCCTCGCTCACTGGACCGCCGGACGGCTCCCCGAAGCCGCCGAATACCACGAGGAAAGCGTCCGGCTCTGTAAACAATGGGGCCTGCGGCATTACGGCAACGCGGCACTGGTGTGCCTGGCCGAGACCCTTTGCGATCTCGGCCGGTACGCCGAAGCCGACGACGTGGCCAGGGAGGCACTGGTACAGGGCCAGGAGGTCGGCGAACGCCGCCTTGAAGCCGGCGCGCTGGAAATCCTCGCCACCGCCGCCCGGCGCCGCGGGCGGTTCGCGGAAAGCATCGAAGGCTACACGGTGGCGCTGGGACTGTCCCGGGCGATCAATTTCCGGTACGGCGAGGTGTCGATTCTCATCGGCCTCGCCGCCGCGCATCGCGCCACCGGCGATCCCACCGGCGCCGTCGCGCACGCGGAACTCGCGCTGACGAAGATGAACGAGACCGGAATGCGGGTCCTCGAATGCGCGGCGCTGACCGAACTGGCCGCCGCCCAGCTGGGCTTGGGCGACCTCGACGCGGCGAACCGCCAGGTCGAACGCGCGCTGAAGATCGCGCAGGAAGACGGCCAGCGCCTGAGCCAGGCCCGCGCGCTCCTGGTTGCCGAAAAGATTCGCGACATCAACGGAGAAGCGGCCGCGGCGCGGGAGAACCGGACGTCCGCGCTGGCGATACTCCGGGAGCTGGGCGTTCCGGAGTCCGAGTGAGTGGCGATAGAACCAAAGGTGTTTCAGGTACGTACTGAATGTGGCAGCAGTTGGTCGCAGGTCCGTGAAGGCCTCCTGCGTTACGTGCGGCGATTCGGGCGCTGGTGGCGAGGGACCCGATTGCGATGTCCCCAATGTCGCATCTGACCAGCCGTTATGCGACTCCGCGCTGGTCGAGCGGGAGACGGAGGGCTCGTCACGGTGGCCTGACTCCTTCTCGACTGTCCACAGGGGACACTTCGGGGTGAAAGCGCCCGATTCGGATGCGCCGGCGACTCATTCGGTGCGCCCAATGTGACATCGGAGACGCTCAGCGTCCCCAATGCCACATTGGGCGCGGCATCGCCACCTACCCCGTTCGGAGATCCAGCTCGAATCACCAAGAGCGCAGTTATACGACTTTGCCGAGACCCCGACCTTGAAGGTAGGGAAGGAGGCCTTCACGGACTACGCGATCGCCATCCGCAGCCTCAGCAACACAACCAGCCCCAGCAGTCACAGCCGCGGCGCGTGAAGGACCCCTTCACGCGGCTCAGCCGAGGAAACTCGACCTTCACACCTTCCCAAGTACATGAAGGCCCCCTTCCTTGCGCCTGGCGCAAGGAAGGGGGCCTTCATGTACTTCAAGCGAGCAAGAGCGGTTCACGACCCCGAATCGGTCCCGCCTGTCAGACCGCGGCCGGTGCCGCGCGGACCACGTAGCCCAGCTGTCCGCGTACGGTCTGTCCTTCACAGTTCGCCTCACCGGAGACGAACAGCTCGCCCGCTGACGCGCCGAAATTGAGCGCGCACTGGTAGAGCGGGATACTCGGCAACCCGGCGGGAGGCTGTGTCCAGATGTAGCCCACGTCGCGGTAGACCGTCTTCCCTTCACAGGCGGCGTCGAGAGACAGGAACCGGTCCGTACCGTCCACACAGGACTTCACCAGCTGGGTGCCCGGCTCGTTCGACATCGCGAGCAGGCCGTACGTGCCCTCGTGGCGGTACCCTGGTGGCGTACCCCGCGTCGAGACGTCGTGCTCGCCGATCCGCGGGTGGTAGTACCGGGTCAGCGGCGCGTACGCCAGGAGATATCCGATCAGGACGTCCACCTGCTGGCCTTCACAGTCGGCCAGGTAGGCGTCGAACCGTTCTCCGTTGTGCAGGCACCGGTAGAGCGGAACCGTCGCGGCCCCGGCGGGTTTCGCCGAGTACACCCAGCCGAGATCCGCGAGTTTCGTCTTGCCCTCGCAGGCCGGATCGGTCGAGGTGAACGCGTCGGTCTCCCCGAGCAGGCAGCTGTACACCCGGCGCGTTCCGGGCCGTTCGGCGGTGAGCATCATGCCGAGCGACTTCTCGAACCGGTAGCCCGGCGGCAGTTCGCCCGCCTTGCCGTAGAGGTCACCGCCGAGGAGCACCGTCCGGTGGTCACCGCCGGTCCGGATGAACCGGCCGAGCTGGCCACCCGCCGGCTCGGGCCAGCCCGCCCGCTTCCGGAGCTCGTCCGGGGAGACCACGCCCATGTCCGTGGTCACCTCGTCGATCGCACCGGGGAAGAACCCGTCCGCGACCCGGTTGGCCTTGCCCCTGCCGATGGTGAAGCTGCCCCACGCCGTCCACAGCAGGACGTTTTCCTTGGTGCCGACGTGTTCCCCGTTGACGTACAGCCGCAGCTGCCGCGCCGGGTAGTCGTACACCCCGGCGAGATGTGTCCACGTGTTCAACGCGGGCGGCTGCAACGAGTTCGCGTAGACCAGCGGCGTGTGGTTCGCCCCTTCCGAATCCTCCGTCGCCGCGCCGAAGATCCACCGGTTCACCTCCGGCCGGTACTGGAGGACGAAACCGCTGTGGGTGGCGCCGTCCTGGCCGAGCACCGTGGCGACCTTGTCGCCCCTCGTGAGGCGTGCCCACGCGGCGACGGTGAAGCTGTCCCGCATGCTCACGCCCGGCTTGGTGCCCTGCGCGTAGGAGTTGCCGTCGAGCTGCAGCGCCTTCCCGGTGATGCCGTCGGGGTAGGTGGCGGTCCCGGTCACGGCCATGTGGTTCTGCGCCCACGAGTAGTCGCGCGGGGTGCCGTCGTCGAACCTCCAGTAGCCGTGCGACGCGGGCGGGATGTCGTCGTGGACCCGCCGGACCTCGCCGTCGGACAACGCCTTCCCGTACGCCCTGACCTCCTCGATGCCGCCGGGGAAGTAGCAGCCGTCACCGCCGTTCCACCGGCACCTGCCGATGGAGAACTTCCCGGGTGCCGCCGGGATCGTGATATCCGACTGCATTCCCGACAGCACGCCGTTGACGTACAGCCGTACCTGCTTCTGCGCGGCGACGTACGTCATCACCAGATGCGACCAGCCGCCCACGTTCGCCGGTTCGCTGGAAAGCACGGTTCGCAGCTCCGGGTTGTTCTGGTCGGCCTTCGGTACCACCACGCCCCACGTCTTCGAGCCGTGGTCGTACTGCACGTGGAACGCACTCACCTGGCCCGCGTCCTGCCCGAACACGGTCGCGTAATGCGTGCCCGCCTTCAGGTACGCCCACGCGGCGACTGAGAAGTCCCGGCCGGTGTCTTCGACCACCGGCACGGCGGTCTCCGCGTATCCGGCACCACCGTCGAACCACCCGGTGTAGCCGTCTCGCCCAGGGTTCCAGCCCGCGCCGCCCCGCAGCGTCGCGGTCAGGCCGCGGCCGCCGGAATCGGCCGCCGTGGTTCCGGTGCTCTCGTTGAACTTCCAGTGTCCTTTGTCCGCGGCGGGCAGGGTCGTCGAACCCTCCGCCGCCGGATAGCCGCGGTACAGCGCGGAAACCCGCTCGGCGGTCAACGAGCCACCGTACATCCGGACGTCGTCGACGGACCCCTTCCAGAACCCCTTCGCTTCACCGCCCTCACGGCCGCGGCCGATCTGCAGCCCACCTGTGGCCTGCCAGG
The DNA here is from genome assembly GCF_056435645.1 of Amycolatopsis sp. NPDC043889. Classification (NCBI taxonomy): domain Bacteria; kingdom Bacillati; phylum Actinomycetota; class Actinomycetes; order Pseudonocardiales; family Pseudonocardiaceae; genus Amycolatopsis; species Amycolatopsis sp. NPDC043889. The sequence continues at coordinate 31,238 of NZ_JBWKEC010000026.1, read as the reverse complement.
CGGTGAGCAAGGTGCCCTCGCCCTTGCGGGTTCCGTCGACATACAGGTGGATCGACTTCGCCGTGGCGTTGTAAGTGCCCGTCAGGTGTACCCACCCCGTCAGGTCGCTGGGAATGACGTCCACCGAGGCCTTGGTGATCGTGCCGTTCGCCTCCGGCATCTCGAACACCCAGTTCCCGGGATGCCCGTTGTCGTCTTCGAGATGACCGAGCCGGAACTTGCTGGCGGGCCTGGTGCTGCCGTCGGGGGCGACGCCGCCATCCTGCGAGACCGCGCTGAACATGCAGCGCGAGGTGACGTCGAGATCGCATTCCTTACCGGTCATGCGAACCCACGCCGACACACTGAAGCTCGTGTCGGTGCGGACGTCGACGCCACTCGTCGAGGCGACGTCGTCGACGCCGTCCAACTGGACGGCGTTGCCGACCCGCCCCGGTGCGAAGGTCGCCCCGCCCGACAACGTCGCCTGCCGTGCGCCCACGGCGTCACCGCTGGTGACCCCGGAGCCGTCGTCGAGGGTCCAGTTGTGCGCCAGGCTCAGATCCCGCCCGGCCATCGTCAGGATCTCGCCCGCCGGCAAGGCCCGGCTGTAGACCGAGACATCGTCGATGGCGCCCGGGAAGAGCTCGAGATTCTCGTTCCCGCCCCACTTCGACCGGCCGATCTGCAAGGGCCCGTTGAAGTCCGCGCCGTCGAGATGGATCTCCGAACCGGCCAGCACACCGTTCACGTAGAGCTCGATCCGCTGCCTGCTCTTGCTGTACACCCCCGCGAGATGAGTCCAGACCCCGGGCTGCGCGGCGCCGCCCGCCACGTGGTCGATGAGGGCGTCCGGCGCGTCGACCTTCGAAACCGTGAAGTCCCACCGGCCGTCGGGCAGCAGGCCGAGGTCGAACCCGCTGGCCGTCTGGCCCTGCTGGGAGACCACGGTGTGGTGCCCGTCGATCTTGTCCAGTTTGGCCCACGCCGTCACGGTGAAGCTCTTGTCCGTGTCCACCACGCTCTGTGTGGTGGCGGCGTGGCCGCCGTTGAGCCGCAGCGCGAGGTCCGCCGGGTCGGGCATGCTGGTCTGCCCGGCGGTCCAGTCCCCGGTGCCGTTGACCGTGGCGTTCACCTTTCCGTTGGCGTCGTCGGGGTTGCCGTCGAATTTCCAGGTACCGGCGGTGACGTTGTCGCGGCTCACGAGCCCACGGACCTCGTCCTGCGAGATCGCCCGGTTGTAGGCGCGGACCTCGTCGATCGTGCCGGGGAACCGCTGCTCCGGAACCCCCTTGAGGACCGCCTGCCCGATCCGGAACGCGTTCTTCGCCTGCCACGGCGTGACACGGGTGGACTCCCCGATCAGCTCGCCGTCCACATACAGCCGGATCTTGTTCTCACCGGCGTCGTAGGTACCGGTCAGCTGGGTCCACACTCCCTCCGGCGGCTGGGTCGACGTACCGACCCAGTTGTACCCGGCCGGACTGTCCGAATCGGACTGCGGAAAGACGAAGGTCCACTTGCGGTTCTGGTACTGCAGGCAGAACGAGCAGATCCGGTCGCCGTCCTGGCTGAGCACGGTGTACGTACCGTCGTCGGCCCGGTCGAGTTTGACCTGCGCGGCGACCGTGAAGCTCTGGTCGGTGCGCAGCAGCGGGCTGTTGGTCGAGACGACGTCGTCGATCCCGTCCAGCCGGACCCCGCCCTTCACCGCGCCCGTCGTGGTGAAGGCCGCGCCGTTCTGCAGCACCGCGTCGGCGCCGCCCTCGACGGAGTTCCGCGCCGTCGTACCCGAGGTCTCGTCGAACCTCCAGTGCGCCACCTGGACGTCGCCCGCCCCGACCAGCGCCGAGACCTCGGCAGCGGTCAGCGCCCGGTCGTGGATCTGCACGTCGTCGACCCCGCCCGCCCAATGGTCGACGCCGGTGTTGGTGCCCCAGACCGTGCGGCCGATACGCACCTGACCGGAGGCCCAGTCGGGTTTCGCCGTGTGCGGTGTCGTCGCGGCGAGCGTCCCGTTGACGTACAGCTTGATGTGCTTGGCCTCGGGATCGTAGACACCGGCGAGATGGGTCCAGGTGTTCAGCTCCGGCATGCCGATCGCCGAGGTGGCCATCGGCACGCCCTTGTCCGAGGACGTCGAGTTGGGCACACCGAAGACCCAGCGGGAATTGCTCCCGTCGGCCTCGGCCCGGTGCCACAGCACGAATCCGGGGAACATCGCGCCGTCCTGGCTGACCACCGCCCTGGCGTGGTCCTTGCGGTTCAGGTTCACCCAGGCCGAGACCGTGAACGCCGCGCTGTTGCGGATCGCGTTCGGCGCGCTCACGTGGTCGTCGACGCCGTCGAGCCGCACCGCGGCACCGACCGCGCCCTGTCCGGTGAAGGTCGCGCCGCCGTTGAGCGAGCCGTGCCGGTCACCGAGGAAGGCCGAGTCGTTCGGGTTGCCGTTCAGCGCCCAGTGCGCCAAGGGCCCGTTGCCGGCACGGACGTACGTGCGGTACTTCCGGATCGGGCCCTTGTGTCCCGCACGATCCACACTGCGGACGTAAAGGGTCTGCGGCCCGTCGCCGGGCGGTGCCAGGCGGACCCGCGCGGCGCCGCCGCGCGTCTCGGCGACGATCGGGGTGCCCGGCTCATCCCACCAGTCGTACAGATAGTGGTCGACGTCGTCGACTCCCTGGGAACCGAAGACGAACTCACTGAACACGCCGGGTCCGCCGTGCCAGCGATTGTCCTCTGTGTACAGTTCGCTGGCCACCGTCGGCTCTACGGTGGGTGGCTCCCGGTCGATGGCGAACCGCGTGCCGCTCGCCGCACCACTGGACGCCGCACCGTCCGAGGCGTGCAGCCACCAGTTCATGGTCTTCCCGTGCCGCTTGCTGAGATCGATACCGGCACTGTGGATCGAACCGCTGGTCAGCATGTTGGCGTCCCACGCGGTCTCCACCCCGTCGTGGATCCGCCACTGCGCGCGGACGTCGTCACCGTCCGGATCGGACACCTGGGCCTTCAGCGTGATCCAGTCGTCGCCGACGTAGGGGATCCCGCCACAGTGGTGGCACGGGGCCTTCAGCGGCGGATCGGTGGTGAGGTTGCCCGGCACGTGCGGCGTGCGGTTCCAGGTCACCTTCAGTTTCATGTCCGGCGGGTTGTACTTCCGCCACGCGGACTGGGCACCCGAGTCGAAGGCCTTGAGGAAGTACACCGACGAACGCGCCTTCTTGATGTGCTCGGTGGGCACACTGAACCCGGCGTTCTTCCAGCCCGTGCAGTTCGTGTGCACGCCGGGCACCTTGCTGGAAGCGGCCCGGTTGCCGCCGAGGCGGTTGTTCCAGTTCATCCCGCTCCACAGGAGCCGGTCGTCGCCGATGTGGTAGACGTCGTGCCAGGGCTCGTTGCATTCGGGACCGGACACCACGACCCCGGACATCGTGATACCGAGAACATCCTTGTCCCACAGGAAACTTGTGTCGTATTGGAAGTACGCCCATGCTTCGCCGATGTTGTTGCAGTAGCTGTCCGGGTAGTCACGCGGGCATTGACCCACCTGCGCGTAGGTGCCATCGCCGCTGGTGCCCCAGTACTCGTCCTCAGGCTTGCCGGAAAGCACAGTGGCCCAAGCGGTCTTCTCGTGCGTCCGAAGCGTCGGGTCGACGACGACCGGGAACGTCCGCGCCGGGTCAGCCAGGAATTTAGCGTCCGGCACCAGTTCCAGCGCACCGTCCACAACGGACACCGCGATCGGCGCCCGCTTCCCCGCCGCGTCCCACATGACCGACGGCGGGGCGCTGAACAGCTCGGCGCCCGCCTCGTCGAGCACCCGCAGCGCGCCGTCCTTCCCGGCGGTCACCTTCAGGCCGTCGGCCCGGATCGTCATCCGGATCGACTTGAGCGCCGGGTTCTTCGCGGCGGGCTCGTCCTTCAGCGTGAGGTGCTGCCGGAAACCATCGCGGTCGGCGTACATCACCAGGTCGGCGCCAGGGAACACTTCGGGATAGGTCACCTTGTCGCCCGCGACCACCGGCGCGGGCAGATCGCCCGGCCAGTACAGCGAAAGCGACTTGCCGTCCCGGCGGAGCGTGGCCAGTGGCGCGGTCTTCCCGCCGCCGGACAGCGACAGTTCACCCTCGGCCGCCTTGGGGCCGAACGAACCGTCGGCGCGGCGCACCACCGCGGTGTCGATCGGCACCCACTTGCCCGCGACCTTGGTCCGGACCGGGACCGGGGTCAGTTCGGCGGTCAGCGTTCCCTGTGGGTTGGCGAAGACCTCCCGGTTCGCGGTGCGCTCGCCCGCCACCTCGACCCTTGTCCCCTGCGCCCGCGCGGCGGCCATCGCCGAAACCGCGTCGGGCGCTTCCGCGACGGATGCCGGTCGTGCGGGTATGACCGGGCTGCTCCCCGCGACGACGACCACCATCGAACCCACCAGAGCGGTGACCGCCGTGGCGATCACTGTGCGACGTAGCCGCATTGTTCCTCCCACCAGGTACGGAGCGCAGATCCGCAGGCCCGCGACGGTGGGATCGTGCGTCCATCCGGCTTCAGCTCGGCTACACCGCGACTTCACCCCCCGAGGGGAGTCGTCGCCAGGACACGGGCGGGGGTCGGCCGGCACGCTCCAGCACCTGGTGGAAGGTCATTTCGTGAGCTATTTCCGGAAAGGGGAACAGGTTGGGAGATCATGCCCGAGCTGGAAATCAGGGTCCTCGGTACCCTTGCGGTCCCTCGCCGTGCCGGAGTCCCGCGCGAAGGCCTGTGAGGTCAGCGTGCGGTGGGCAGGTAGTGCGGTGTCTTCCGGGCGTGGGTGGCCTGCTCGAAGGCGTAGGCGTAACCGAGCAGGGACGCGTCGGTCGCGCGGGTGCCGAGGAACGAGATGCCGATCGGCAGGCCCGTCCGGGCGAAGCCTCCCGGAACGGTGATGTGGGGATACCCGGCTGCCGAGGTGCTGCGGGTGCTGCTGACGAAGGGGCTACCGCCGCCGCTGAAGATCGGCCCAGCGGGCAGGTCGGTGGCCGTCACGATCGCGTCGAGGCGGTACTTCTTCACCACGGCGTCGATGGAGTCCCGGGCCTGGCCGGTCGCGGCCGCCCGGTGAGCACGATACGCCGGGTCGTTCACGTTGCCGTCGGTCTTGTCGGCCATCTCGAGCATGTCCTGCTCGAAGCCCGGCAATTCGATCGCGGCGTGCTTCTTGTTGTAGGCGATGAGATCGGTCAGGTTCTTGGGATGCCCGCCCGGGGTCGCCGCGAGATAGCCGTTGAGGTCGTGCTTGAACTCGGTCAGCACGGCGGGCAGCAGATGCGGCTGGACCATTCCGACGACGTCGGGGACATCCGCTCCTTCGACGACTGTCGCTCCCAAGGCGCGGAGCCGCTGAACAGTGGACTCGAAAACCCGGTCGACATCGCGGTCGATTCCCTCGTGCCCCTTTCGCCACACACCAATTCGCTTGCCGCGCAACGAATCGCGATTGAGCATGGTGCGGTAGTCGGCGGGCAGGGCGCCCGCGACCGGTGCCGTGGCCGGATCCCCCGCGTCGGCTCCCGCCATCACCGCGAGGGTCAGCGCAGCGTCGGTCACCGTGCGGGCGATGGGGCCGGGGGTGTCGTGCTGGTTCGTGATCGGCACGACACCGCCACGGCTGACCACCCCCAGCGTGGTCTTCACGCCGACCGTCGACGTCGCGGCGGACGGGCACACGATCGACGAGTCGGTCTCCGTACCGATCGTCACCGTCGCCAGCCCGGCCGCCGCCGCGGCCGCGGAGCCGCTGGACGAACCGCACGGACTCCGGTCGAGGACGTAGGGGTTGCGAGTCTGCCCACCGACGGCGCTCCAGCCCGGGATCTGCCTGGAGCCGTAGAAGTTGGCCCACTCGGACATGTTCGCCTTGCCGAGAATGACCGCGCCCGCCTCACGCAGACGCTGGACCAGGAACGCGTCCTTGGCAGGCTTCGCCGTAAGCAACGCCGTCGAACCCGCCGTGGTGGTCTGCCGGTCCGCGGTGTCGACGTTCTCCTTCAGCAGGATCGGGATACCTTCCAGCGGCCCCCGCGCCTGGTGCGCTCGGCGGCGGCTGTCGCTCTGGCGCGCGAGAGCGAGCGCGTCCGGGTTCGTCTGCACCACCGCCTTCAATCGTGGGTTCACAGCGTTGATGCGATCGAGGTAGCCGCGGGTGAGCCGCTCGGAACTCAGCAGCCGGCCGTCCATGGCCCGCTGGAGATCCGGGATGGTCAGCCGGTCCAGAACAGTGCTCATCTCCGAGGCTTGGAGCGAGGTCGTGCGATCGTCGGCGTGCGCCGACGCCGGCAGCAGAAGACAGACACCTGTCAATGCGGCCACGATCCCACGCCGTCGTGTTCGAGCTGACGAACGCATCGTTTCCTCCTTGTTCGGGCGCCGTTCACGGCGCCCCGAAATGGTGAACTTTCTGACGCGTGGATCGATTTCCTGCCGCGTGTACCGGCTCCAGTCCGGATAGCTGAACCTTAAGCCGTCCGACGGTGTGAGGCGATGGCACCTGCTGCCCTTTCGGGGTGGGGTCAACCCCACCTTGTCCACAATGGAACCCGTTCACCAGGGCGGCACGCGCGCTGGGTCATCCGGCCAGGCGATCACACCGATCCCGATATGTCGCCGAGTGTCAGGCAAATGCGATGACGAAGTTCATCGGTATGAGCGGACACCGCCGACAAGGAGTTCACCTGGGCAACTCCGAGGGGGCAAGATGGTTCGCCGGCTCTGGAACGGAGTACGCCGGCGAAGAGATGACACGTCCACACGACAACTACCACCCATGGCTGCCGCCACCAGGCCCTCTCACACCAATTTCCTGGAGCAGAGAACCAGATGATCAAGCTGAAGCTCGTTCGCAGGGACCGCAGGACAACCGCTCGACGCGGTGAACGCTCTTATCGCCATGGGTGGCGAGTCCTCCGAACTTCCACCACGCGAAGCAGCCCAGGCCCGATGTTCGGCGGCGGATAGCCCGATTCAGGGCAACGGGACACGCCAGGTCACTCTGGTCCCGCCACCCGGCCGGGCCGCGAATCCCGCGCTGCCGCCGCAGCGTTCCGCCCGCTGCACGAGGTTGGCAAGTCCGCTGCGCCGCCCTGCTCCGGAAATACCGACCCCGTTGTCTGTGACCTCGATGACCAGTTCACGATCCGCCTCGACGCCGATGCCGATCTCGTCGCCCCCGGAGTGACGGACCGCGTTGCTGAGTGCTTCGCGCACCACCGCCTCCGCGTGTTCGTACAACGCCGGCGAAACGCGCGTATCGACGGCGCCGTCGATACGGACCGACGTGGTCACCGTGTCTTCACCGGTCAACTCGGTGACCACGTCCAGCAAACGCCGCCGCAGGGTTTGCGGCTCGCCCGAGCCGGACGTGTGCAGATCGAAGATGGACGTCCTGATCTTCCGGGCCGTCCGATCCAGTTGCTCCACCCCATTCGCGATCCGGTCCCGGGCGAACTCGTCCGGCACACTCGATAAAATGCTCTGCAGGCTCATCCCGATGGCGAACATCCGCTGGATGACGTGATCATGCAGATCCTGCGCGATCCGGTCCCGATCGGCGAAAACGTCCAGCAAACGCCGGTTACGCTGCTTCTCGTCGAATTCAAGGGCGACGGCCGCCTGGCCGGCGAACGAGAACAGCAGGGGGATCTGCTCCCAGTCGAACTGCGCGGCACCTTTCCCACGCCCGGCGAGCAGCACCCCGCCGTCCCCTGCCGTGCTGGTCAATGGCACGACCACGCCAGGGCCGGTGAGAGAGGGCTCATCCTCCGCCGGGAAGACGGCGCCAAGATCCGGGATGAGACTCACCCGCCCCTCGGAAAAGACCTCGTCGAGCACCGGATGGGCGCGGGGTGTCGAGGTGTTCAGCAGCGGGCCGATCCGGTCACCCACCGTCGAACTCACCGCCAGTGACCGCGCCTCGCCCGCCTTTGCCAGAAGAATCGTCACCCCGTCGGCTTCGGCCAGCTCCCGGACACACTCGCCGATCAGGTCAAGCGTGTCGGTCACCGAAGCCCCGCCGAGCAGCCCGCCGGTGACCTCGGCGACCGCCCCCAGCCACCGCTCCCGCATCCGGGACCGCTCGAACAGGCGAGCGTTGTCGATCGCCACCCCCGCCGCGGCGGCCAACGCCTGGATCACGACCTCGTCATCGGCGGTGAACTCGGCCGCGTTCCGCTTCTCTGTCAGATACAGGTTGCCGAAGACCTCGTCCCGGACCCGGACGGGTACACCGAGGAAACTGCGCATCGGCGGATGGTTCGCGGGGAAGCCGACCGACGCCGGATGCGCCGACAGATCCGGGACCCGCACCGGATACGGCTCCTCGATCAGCAAACCCAGCAGGCCACGTCCCTCAGGGAGGTGCCCCATCATCGCGCGGGTCTCCGGGTCGATACCCACATAGACGAACTCGGAAAGGCCATCCTCGTCACCAACGACACCGAGGGCGCCGTATCGGGCGTCGACCAGCTTCGCCGCGGCCTGGACGATGCGTTGCAAGGTGGCGTCGAGCTCCAAGCCGGTCGCCACCGCGACAACCGCGTCAAGCAGCCCTTGCAACCTGTCGCGGGTCTTGACGATCTCCGATAGCCGCTCCTGAACCTCGCGCAGCAACTCGTCGAGCCGCAACCCGGTCAGAACGGCCGCACTCGGCTGCGGATCAACCCCGCTCGCTTCCGGTTCGGACGACATCGAGGGTTCCTTTCCCCGACAATCTCGATGACAGCCTCTGTCGCCTCCAACGTGCTCAGCCTTCCACCGCGAGCCTGCCCTGCCAAGAGGCCACGATCGCGCCCGGCGACGGTCCTCCGGACGTTGCGACAGCTCACTGACCGGACGGACGTGCCCCGCGCTTCCCAGCGCGAAACGGCCGTGTGGCGCGTGGGGTGTCCGGCCTCTCCGGGACAGGCCGTCCCAGTCGGAGTCTCGTGACCAGACACGGAGGGCCCTTGGCAGACCCGGAGTGGGACGTTCGTCCCTAACGAGACCGCACGAGACAGGCGAACATTGACCCAGGAACCTCGCTTTGGCAGGAGGATTCACGATGCCCACGTCCACTGCGGCGGTACTGGCCAGCCGGTGCCGTCCGCAGGCTACTGCACTGGGGTGAGCAAGCGATGGCCCCAGGATCCAGGGAGGTTCAGTCATGAGAAGAGCGTGCGCGGTGGCCGCCGCTACCACGGTGGCCGTACTGACGGTCGGCGCGTGCGGTGCGGCCGGAGCCGATGGACAAGCCCAGGGACATCAGCGGACTCTCGAGGCCACTATGCACGAGATCGGCACTCGCGGTGCACAGGACTCTCGGGCTGAATTCGTCGAGATCGCCAACCGCGGATCCCGTACGCTGCCCCTCGGGGGCTCTCGGTTGCTGGTGGCACTTCATTCCCACGCCGTGGAACTCGCCCACATCCCGGACGGCGTCCTGTTGCGACCGGGCGCGGTCTACCTGCTCGCGAGTACGCGGTTCGCGGGAGGTCCCGCGCCCGACCAGATCTTCAGTATCGTGGACGACATTCCGGAAGTGTTCACCATGACACTCGTGACTCCCCAGGGAAACGCCGTGGATACCGTTACGACAGCGCGAGCCGTGCTTCCGAGCGGGTCGCCCGCACCTCGCCCTCATGACGGGCTTTGCCTCAAGCGGGTCCATTTCACCGGCGACAATGCGAGAGACTGGGTCGTGGCGAGATGCACTCCCGGCGTCTACTGAATCTACGCTGACCATTGCGGAACAGAATTACGCAGGCGCCGGCCATCAACAGCTCGACCGGACGCCCGACGCGGTCTTGAACACACCAATGGGCGTTTCTGAGAAGGTTTCGTGTATCGAGGAATTTCATCGAAAGCGCTGCCGGTCCTCGGCGCCGCGGCCCTTGCTGTGGCCTGCTCCCCTGGAGATGCCCACGGCCGCCGCACCGTGCGAGGTCGGCAAATATTTCGAGCTCGGTCTCTTCGAGAGGCCGTTCACCGATCGCCGCTACACCGGCACGATCGGCAGCGAACAGCATCGCGAACTCGCCCGCCAAGCCGTTCGGGAATCCCAGGTGCTTCTGAAGAATGACGGCACGCTGCCGCTGGCCAAGGGCGGCGGCAAGATCTTCGTGGCCGGCGAGAACGCGGACGACATCGGCAATCAGAGCGGCGGGTGGACCATCACCTGGCAGGGCAGCAGCGGCGACATCACTCCGGGAACCACTATCCTGCAAGGAATCCGACAGAAGGTCGCGCCCTCGACGACGGTCACCTACAACAAGGACGGTACCGGAATCGACGGTAGCTACCGCGCAGCGGTAGTGGTGATCGGCGAAACCCCCTATGCCGAGTTCATGGGTGACCGGCCGGACGGCATGAGACTGGATGCCGAGGACCTGGCGGCCTCGCAACGGCTCAAAGCATCCGGGGTTCCGGTCGTGGTCGTGCTCGTGTCCGGCCGGCCATGGGACATCGCCACCGAACTGCCCGGCTGGAACTCTCTGCTCGCATCATGGCTACCCGGCACCGAAGGCGGCGGGGTCGCCGATGTCCTGTTCGGCGCTACAACCCGACTGGCACGCTGCCGATGACCTGGATGCTCAGCGCCGGCCAGCAGCCGATCAACGTCGGTGACGGAAAGCCCGCCCTTTTTCCCTACGGCTATGGCCTGGAGTACCGGAACTGAAAGTCGTGCACGATGCTCATCGCTCAGCACCTGAAGGGGGCTTGGGTCGCGGAGCCTGGCGAATGTTCGTGGGGTCGCCCGCGGTTTCGATTCCGGACAGGTCCTCGTCGAGCAGGGCAACCAAGGGGTGTTTCAAGCGAGGATCATGGTCTTTTCCCGGCGAGCGATCGTCTGGAGCAGAATGGACCGGGAGATCCTCCTGGTCCCGCATTCACACCAGGCTGGGACCAGGTCACCGCCGTTCCCCTCAAGCATGTCGATGTACTCCTTGCCCCGGCGATGGGCGCCGTGCGGAACATCGGCGAAATCGCGTGAGCCGTGTGCGTGCGGCCCGGTCAGGACGACGAGGACCGGGCCGTGCGCGGTGTCGTAAACCGTGGCGACGTGGTGGTTGGCCGAGCAGCGCACCCGCAACAGCAGGCGACTGTCGCGGTGCGCGCCGAGTTCGGCGATATTCTGTTCCGCCTGCTTACGCCGATCAGCGGGGGAAACGTATGCGTTGCTCACCGATCCTCCCGGTCACTCCGCGCGGTGGAGATTCTGAGCCTTCTCCAGCACTTGCGCCTCATCACTGTACTTACGCACAAGGGCCTCGAAGAACAGTAGGATCACCCGCCAGAAATGACCGGCGCCGGCGATGGCGCTCCCGGTGAACACGATACCGAGCCAGTGGCTGCGCACGGTCAATGCCCAGGCCGCGAACAGGTCGAAGTCCACGATCCAGGCCGCCGCGATCCCGATCACCAGGTTGGTGATCGCCCAGAACTCCTTGGCCAAGGCCAGCCACCGGGCGGCGACCGCCGATACCGCCACGAGCCCGAGACCGAGCATGGCGAGCATTCCGAACGCGTGCATCACACGTCTCCCATCTTCCGGGTCACGTCGGACGTTCAGTCTCCATGGACGCGTTGCGCTCTCGATAGGGGCGGAAGTCTTTCCGGTAAGGACCATCGTGCCCTTCTCGTCCGGCTGCGGAACGTGGTGAGCGCGGTGCCGGTGGAAGCACCTGTTTGACATGTGCATGTCACATGCTCACGGGATTTCCCGCCAAAAGTCCATAGTGGACATCGGCGCGCCGGATCGAATGCCGGAGCACTACCTCCGGACCCTGTTCGACGAAGTGGCCGGAACCGACATCAGCCGGCCTTCACGGGGATGGTGTGCGTCTCCCCGACGCCGACCATCGGCAGCCTGATCTCCAGGATCCCGGCGTGGTAGCGGGCCTCGATCCCTGCGAGATCGGCCTCCGCCGGCAGTTCGACGGTGCGGGCCAGCTCGCCATGACGAAACTCGCTGGCTCCTTCGGCCTTTTCCTCCTTGGGACGGTCGGCGGCGATGCTGATCTCCCGGCCGGTCACCGAGACCTTGATGTCCTGTTGAGGATCCAGTCCGGGCAGCTCGGCGCGAAGCACGTACCGGTCGTCGGCGACGAAGTCCTCCAGCGGAATGGAAAGGCGGTCGCCGCTACGCGGTTTGAGCCAATGAAAAACTTCAGGCAAGCGCGAAGCCTTGGGCAGCAAGGATGCCATTACCGGTCCCTTCCTCTCGCGAATTCAGGCCTACCAATCTGGCGTATCCGCGATCTCGTGGCCAGGGTCCGCGTCCTCTCCGCATCGGGACGAAAGTCCCCGTTTCGCCGGGTGAACGAAATAGGTGCCGTTCGGCCCTGGTAGCCGCCTCTAAACCCTCGTAAAACGGCAGCATGCGCTCTGCCACTGTTGAGATCCGCGTTACGACGGACGGGCATGTGCTGCCAGGCACGGCGGACTACGCCCGGGAGAAGATCGGCGCTTTGCTGCATCTGGCGCATCGTCCGGTGTTGTCCGCCCGAATACGGGTGACGCGGCACGGTGATCCGGCGGTGCCGCACCCCGCGGTGGCGCAGGCCAACCTCGACGTCAACGGCCGGCTGGTGCGGGCTCAGGCGGAGGGCGAGAACTCGTGGGAGGCGATCGACCGGCTGGAAGCTCGCCTTCGGCATCGGCTGGAACGCATAGCCCAGCACTGGGAGGCCCGGCGCGGCCGGATTCCCTCGGCCTGGCCGCATGAATGGCGGCATCAGTCGGAAGGGGCTCGTCGTCACCGTTGGTATCCGCGCCCACCGGAGGAGCGTGAGATCGTCCGGCACAAGACGTTCACGTTGCACCGCTGCACGATCGACGACGCTGCCCGAGAGATGGGGATGCTCGGCTACGACTTCCACTTGTTCACCGAGGCCGGTACCGGTGACGACGCGGTGCTCTACCGTGCCGGGGCGACCGGATATCGCCTGGCGCTGGTGACGCCGCCAGGGCCGCACGAGCTGGCGGCGTTCCGGCTTCCGTTGACCGTCAGCACTCAGCCGGCACCGATCCTGACCACCGACGAGGCTGTGGCGCGGCTGGAGATTCTGAACTCGCCGTTCCTGTTCTTCCTGGATGGTGAACGTGGTCGCGGATCCGTGCTGTACCACCGCTACGACGGCCACTACGGGCTCATCACCCCCGCGGGCGAGGCATTGTGATCGGAGGGCATCGGACGGTGTCGCACACCGCCGACCTGCGGATCGAGGCGTGGGCGCCGACCCGTGAACAATGCATCGCACACGCGGTGAGCGCCGTGACCGAAAGCCTTCTCGGCCGTGACATGCCGGCACCGTCCGGTTCGGTGGACTGCGAGGTCACCGGCGCCGACGACACGGACCTGCTCGCGGCCACGCTGAACGAAGTCATCTACCACCTGGAAACCGCGGGCCAGGTCCCGGTCGAGACCAGGGTACGGGCGATCGCCACCGGTCTGCGCTTGCACTTCTCCACGGTCAGGAAGGACAGACTCGTCGCGGTCGGCGCGGTGCCCAAAGCCGTGTCGTTACAGGACTTGCGGTGTGAAGATCATGGTCACCAGTGGTGGTGCTCCGCGACCATCGACGTGTAGGGGGCGAGGCTTCGGCTGCTGTATTTCCCGTCCGTCGACCCGGCCAGTGGCACCCTCACAATCCTGCACATGGTGCCCTTGGAAACAAAGAACCTGCGGCTGCGTCACGTCACACGTGACGACACGGAATGGCTGCGGTCCACCCTCGACCGCACCAGCAGGCGTTTCGGAACCCGGGTCGGTGAGGCCGACGGCACCGGGTACCTGACCGTCCGCCCAGGGTGAGCGGGCCTGCCGCGCAGGCTGCCGGAACGGAAGGCCCAATGGCCTCCCTTGAAGCGACAGTGGGCTCTGCCGCTGACCTCTCCGTGAGCGCCAGCCTTGGTCGTGGCCTTCCCGCGACAGGTCCGTGCACAGGGAAACCGGAGGTTCGCCGATGATGTTCGCCGATCGCACAGATGCGGGACGGCGCCTGGCTCGGCGCCTGGAGGCATTCAGTGGTGAAGACATCGTGGTACTCGGGTTACCGCGCGGGGGTGTACCGGTCGCGTTCGAAGTGGCGCGGGCGCTTTCCGCCCCACTCGACGTGATCATGGTGCGCAAGCTCGGCGTGCCCTACCAGCCAGAGCTCGCGGTGGGTGCCATCGGCGAAGACAACGTGCGGGTGGTGGACGACGAGGTCGCGCGCTGTGCGCGTGTGACCAAGGAAGAACTCGCCGCGGTCGAGCGTGCCGAGCAGGCCGAGCTGCGGCGCCGGGTCGCGAGGTTCCGCGCCGGACGAGAACGAATCCCGTTGGCCGGGCGTACCGCACTGATCATCGATGATGGGGTGGCGACCGGCTCCACGGCCCGCGCCGCGTGCCAAGTCGCGCGTGCACAAGGCGCGGCAAGGGTCGTGTTGGCCGTGCCGGTGGGCGCCGCGGCCGCGATCCTTTCACTGCGCCGAGTCGCCGACGATGTGATCTGCCTCGAGACGCCCACCTGGTTCGTCGCCGTGGGCCGCTGGTACCGCGAATTCCGGCAAACCTCCGACGAGGAAGTCGCCGATTTCCTCAGTCGCGCCGGCCTACCGGCCCGGCAACTCGCCGCCGACGCGATGGGCCCGGCGGATCCGCCCGTGCGCGACGAGGACGTCGAAGTGCGTACGGGACAGGTCACGCTGGCCGGGCACCTCACCATTCCCGAAAACCCCATCGGCGTCGTCGTGTTCGCCCATGGCAGCGGCAGCAGCCGGCACAGTCCGCGCAACCGCCATGTGGCCGCGACCCTCAATGACGCGGGCTTGGGCACCTTGCTGTTCGACCTGCTGACCCCGCTCGAAGAACTCGACCGCGCCCGCGTCTTCGACATCGAACTGCTCGCGCATCGCCTGATCGAGGTCACGCACTGGCTGAGGGCCCAGCCGGACACCGCACACCTGCCGGTGGGCTACTTCGGGGCCAGCACCGGAGCCGGCGCGGCCCTGTGGGCCGCGGCCGACTCCGGAAACACCGTCCGAGCCGTCGTCTCGCGCGGCGGCAGACCCGACCTCGCCGCACAGCGGCTGAGTTCCGTCCACGTACCGACATTGCTCATCGTGGGCGGGCACGACAAAGCCGTGCTCGGCCTCAACCAGGTCGCGCAGGCGGCCATGCCATGTGACTGCGAGATCGTGATCGTGCCCGGCGCCACCCACTTGTTCGAAGAACCCGGCACACTCGACTGGGCCGCCACACTGGCCCGGGACTGGTTCATCCACCACCTCGGATCCACACCGGACAGCGCGGCCGCGTCGAACACGACCTAAACGCGATCCCGCATCCCGGCCACGCCCGCGGTCGTGGCGCATCGGGCACAGCAGTAGACCGCATTACCTCC
Organism: Amycolatopsis sp. NPDC043889; assembly: GCF_056435645.1. Taxonomy (NCBI): domain Bacteria; kingdom Bacillati; phylum Actinomycetota; class Actinomycetes; order Pseudonocardiales; family Pseudonocardiaceae; genus Amycolatopsis; species Amycolatopsis sp. NPDC043889. The sequence goes on along the minus strand of NZ_JBWKEC010000026.1, from coordinate 15,865 downwards.
TTCGACACCGTGCCCGACCACCCGGCATCCGCAGTGACCACACGTGGGCGCCAACCGGTGTATCGCGCATTCGAAGCTGTCGAAGACGTGGGACTCATCGTCCACCACGATTTCGAACGCTTTGTCGTAGTCGTTACCGCACACCTCGCACAGCGCCACGATTCTCGCCTCCGTTCCCGGATCGGTATTCAGCGAGCCGCGCAAATGGCCTCGACGAAGCGGCCAACCGTGGCCTCGGGGAGATGACGGGCCAGGTCGGCCTCGCTGATCATCCCGACCAGCCGGTGCTCTTCGAGGACCGGCACCCGCCGGACTCGATATCGTTCCATCACGTCGAGCACGTCCTCCACTTCGGCGTCGGCACGCACGAGATGAGGCACCCCTTCGGCCAGTTCACCGGCGGTCATGACGCCGGGGTCACCGCCCGTGGCGACACATTTGATCACGATGTCGCGGTCGGTGACGATGCCGTGAAGCCGATCGTCATCACCACAGACCGGCAGCGCGCCGACATCGAGTTCCCGCATCCGCCGTGCGGCGGATGCCAAGGTGTCATGCTCTCCGATACACGTTACGCCCGCATGCATGATGTCCTGTGCGGTCGTCATCATGACCTCCTGTCGGATCGTGTTCTTCCCGGAACTCGTAGCGTGCTCCCGTCCTGTCACCAATCAGAAGAGACCAAGGTCCCTGTCGAACGGGTCAGCGATGAATCAGTCGGCGTCGCCCAGGAAGGTGATCTCCTGGATCGTGCTCTGGTAGCCCCGCGGGCCGGGAGTGAGACGGACGAGCCAGACCAGCACGACCGCACTCGCCGCACCGGGCGGCACGGAAATCCTGGTCGTGCCCGGCGTCAAGGTCGCGGTCACCAGCGGCACCGTCTCGACGAAGGTGGGACGGGCCGAGGCCGCCGTCCGGATCTCGACCACCGACCCGGCGCTGGGCGAGGTGACGTCCACTTCGCGCACCCGAAGCGTACGGCCGAACGCGGCCAAAAGCCCGGCTCCCCGTGCGAACTCGGGGAACTGCCGCCGGTACTGGTCGGTGGACCACGCGGTCATCGGATCACCGTCGGTGGCCAGCGCGGCCGCACGCGGGTGATCGGGGCTCCCGGTCACGTTGTACACGGTCACGCTGTCGGGACGGACCGGAACGGGAACGGCAGGCGTCGTCGAAGACGGGGTCGGCGACGGAGGTGCGGGATGAGGCAACACCGCCGTCGGCGCCGACGAAGACGCTGGCCTCGGGGCCTCGGCCGGTGCGCGGCCGGACTGCCCGCTCACCTGCGTCACCCCGCCGGCGATGAGCAACACCACCGTGATCGCCAGGATCGCGGTGGTCACCGAGCGCGCGTCCCGGTCGCGAGGGCGCATGGACCGGGACGGCGGCTCCACCACCGGCTCCGAAGCGGGGCGGGGCACCGGCGGTTCGGCGACGACAGCACCGGTGTCGAAGCGCGTCATCGCCTCCGCCAGCGGGGTGACCGTGTGGATCTCCCCCAGCATGGGGCACCCGAGGCTGAGCTGCACCACAAGCTGCAGCTGCTCCGGCACGACGTCGGGCAGGCTCTGGGGCGCATCGGGGGCAGGCCACTCCCCGACGATCAGCGCATACAGCAGGGCGCCGAGGCCATAGATGTCCTCGCGCCGCGTTCCATTCGGCGCCGGGCCTGGGAACGCCAGGATGAGGGCGTCGTCCTGGCCGAGCCGGATCCGTTGTGGACAGTCGATCCCGGCGAGGAGGCCGCGATGGTGGACGTGGTCGACAGCGGCGGCGAGGGGCCGTAGCATCCGGCAGGCACGTTCGGGCGGTACCGAAGTCTGTCGCACGGCGTCGAGCACCGGTGCCACGGCCGCTTCGGGGGCCGTGGCGGTCAGCCGCGCGTGCTCGAGCACGCGGGCACTGCCTCCGAAGAGGTGCCGCCCGCGGGTATCGGCGGTCAGCACGGTCATCGCGACATCCCGCGCGTCCCGTTCGTCGCGGCCCCGCCAGAACTCCACAGCCCCGTCCCGGGTGGCGCCACGCCGGTTCAGCAAACGGTAGCGGCCGCCGACGAGGGAAGTACCTGTGACCAGCATTTCCCCAGTGCACCCAGGCACAACTGCCGTCCGCTAGGGCACAAAGTCTTCGGTGGCAACGCTTGTGCGCGGGAAACGACTTTGGCCCTTTCCGTTCTTCAGCGTGCACGTTCTTCAGCGTGCACGCGGATGCTGGTCATCACGGTGCGATACAGGCTGCACGACAACCGTCCGCAGACGCTTCAGGAAACGGCTGACCGGCTCGGGCTTTCGCGCGACCGCGTCCGCCGGCTGGTGACCGGGTGAGCGCAGCAACAGCGTCAGCGGAAGGATGCTACCGGGACATCTCCGGCGGTGCCCCACTGCCTGGTCGTCACCGCACCGGTTGCGCTGTCCATGACATACCAGACCCCGTTGCCTGGCCGCCAGACCACGAAATCATTACGACCGTCCCCGGTGAAATCGGCACTCACCGGGACATCGCCTGCCGTGCCCCACTGCTGATTCCTCACGGCTCCGGTGGCGGAATCGACGACGTACCAAACGCCATTGCTCGGCCGCCAGATGGTGTAGTCAGCACGGGCGTCCCCGGTCATGTCACCACCGACCGGGACATCTCCGGCGGTGCCCCACTGCCTGGTAGTCACCGCACCGGTTGCGCTGTCGTTGACGTACCAGACCCCGTTGCTCGGCCGCCAGACCACGAAGTCTTTACGACCATCCCCGGTGAAATCGGCACTCACCGGGACATCGCCTGCCGTGCCCCACTGCTGGGTCGTCACCCCTCCACTGATCCGGTTATTGACGTACCAGAATCCATTGCTCGGCCGCCAAACCACGAAGTCGAAGGCGCTGTCGCCGGTGTAGTCACCGCCAACCGGGACGTCCCCCGCGGTACCCCACTGCCTGATGACGACCGCTCCGGTGATCCGATCATTGACGTGCCAAACGCCATTGCTTGGCCGCCAAACCACGAAGTCGCTTCGGCCGTCCCCCGTGTAGTCGCCCCCGACCGGGATGTCTCCGGAGATACCCCACTGCCTCGTGGTGACCGATCCTGTCGCAGAGTTGCTCACATACCAAACCCCGTTGCCAGGCCTCCATACGACGTAGTCGTTCTGCACAGCGCGTGTTCCGACCTCAACAATAGAAGGCGAATCAGCATGGGCCGAATGAGACGAAAAGCTCAAACCTGATAGCGTCGAGGCAAGCGTTGCAATGACTATCGACAGACTCTTCCTGAAACGCACAGATTCTCCTTATCGCAGCAAAGGCGATCAACTGCACTCCACCGATGGCGTCGACCTGTCGAAATGTAGCGCAGTCAGATTCATTCACTAGCTGGGCCAGTGCAATAGACGACACCAGGAAGCATGGTGTGACACCCAAACCATAGGCACCTGGATACTAATCGGGACCCACAGACGACACTGCGGCGAATAGTCGACACACAGAGACCATCGCCACCACCTCATTGCACGAAAATCGACTTCCAATACCAGACTGTTCCCACTTTCACGGTCGCACAAGCGGCCAGCAAAGGGGCCACTACTACATCGGCTTCCGTCGACAAGATCCGGCTCGAGCCTGGGCGGCCTCAATGGTGGGCTCGGCCCATCGCGGTGTCGATGCGCTGTCGCTCGGCATCGCGGAGCTTCCGGTAGTACCCGGCTTTGGTCCGTTCGCCGACTTTGTCGGCCGCTTCGGCGGCGCTTTGCAACACCAGCAGGGGAAGGCCGGGCACGTCGCGAGCCTGACGGTCCGCCTCGGCGAACACAGCCTCGGCGAACTCGCCCTCCGCGGAGCCGGCCAGCAGGAACAGTTCTTCCACGTACATCCGGCCCAGCCCCACCTCCGACCATCCGGACACGCCTTCCAGGGCTCGGCGGCACTCGCGCAGCGCTTCCCAGGCGGCGGGGTGGTCGCCGGCCTGGCGTTCCAGCCCGGCAAGGGTCTGCCAGGCCGACGCCGAATCCCGGTCGTCGCCGGCGAACGCCAGGCTCTCGCGCTGCGCTCGAGCCGCCTCGGCGAACGCCCCCAAGCCGGCCAGGTAGTAACGGAGCCGTCCCAGTGTTTCCTTGTTCCGATCGCGACCGGCCGCCCACCGGTCGAGCTCCCGGCGGGTCAGTTCACGGTCGCCGGTCAGGTGGGCGCGCTCGACCCAGGTGACCGGGTCCTCCGCGGCTGGATCCGCGGGGAAGTGAGAGCGCTTGCGCTGCGACCACTTCGCCAGGCCCTCCTCGGATACGCAGGGTCTGCCCGCCTCGTCGAGCAGCCGCTCGAGCACGGCGTCACGGTCGGCATGGCCGCTGCCGCGGACAAAGGCGGTGGTGGCCCCTACTCCAGCGGCGAACAGGTGTTCAAGGTCGTAACCACACCAGGTGTCGAAATTCGCCACCTTGATTTCCCAATGCAGCCACACGTCCTCCACCTGCCGGTATTCGGCGAGCAGGAAACCGGCGAGCTCGGTCTCCTCGCTCAGTCCCTGGAACGGCGCCTCGTGACGGCACGACGCCTCCTGCCCGGCCAACCACCGCACCAGCGGGAGGTCTTCGGGACGGCGGTCGTATTGCAGCGCCCACAACACCTTTGCCCGCCGCACCGCGTTCCCGTCGCGGGCTTCGCCATCGGCATCCGTCGCACGCTCATGACGCAACTCCCGCCACGCACCGGACGATCCCCGCATCCGCTCCAGCTCACGCCGCGCGCTCTCCATCACCCGCCCAGGGTCCCATTGGCACCAGCCATGTGAGCCGTCAACGTGTCCGGGGTGGAGTGCGGCGCGGGGTCGTCGGGCGCTTCGCGGTCGTCGTCTTACGCTGAGTCGTGGTGCGATGGGTCGTCGTCGTGCGGGTCGTGTCCGTCGTCGTACTCCGGGTCGTGGTGGTCGCCGGCGGCCGCGTCGTCGTCTCCACGACGCCTGTCGTCGGGATCGTCGCCGTGGTCGAAGGCACCACCTGACCCCGGCCCGCCCCGCCCCCGGCACACGCGCCGAGCAGCGCGACCGCGCCTATGACCAGGCCACACCACCACACCCGCATGGCCGGACCCTAACAGTCCGGCCCCCGCGGATCCGGCGAACGGCGAAGCCGGTCAGGTCATCCGACGCGACTAGGTCGCGGTTCGCAGGCGATACAGCTCGGCCAGGGTGGCGCCCTCCGCGCCGATCTCCGCGCCTGTGCCCAGCCAGGTGGCCGCCTCCTCTTGGGGCAGCCGAGGGATCTCGATCTCGGCGAGGCAACGGCCCGGCCGGACCACCGCTGGGTGCAACCGCGCGACGTTCTCGTTGGTGGTCAGGCAGACGAGGATGTCCAGGCCTTGACCGAGCAGGCCATCCGTCAGATTGAGCAGCCGGGACAGGGCCTGTCCGGAGTCGCGTTTCGCGTCGGCGCCGACCAGTTCGTCGCAGTCCTCGAGGATGAGCAGCCGCCATTTCCGCTTGTCCGCTCGCTCCTCACCGAGCACCACCGACGTCAGGTAGCCCGGATCGGCGAACAGGACCTCGGGATCGAGGACGTTGTCGACCTGGCACCAGTCCCGCCATTCGTGCGCGAGTGCGCGCACGGCGGTCGTCTTGCCGGTGCCCGCGGGGCCATGGAGGAGCACCAGCCTGCCGGTGATGTCCTGCGGCCGCACCGTCATGAGCGTGTCGAGCGCGGTCACCGCCGACCGCGGGTAGTTGCCGCGGATCTCCTGCCACGGCGGCAAGTCCATGGTCCTGGGCGCACGCACCCCGGCGCCACCACACCCTTGCACGTGCCAGAAACCGACGGGTACGGCCGACTCCCCCGGCGTCCCCGTCCGTGCCGTTCGGACCGCGGCCGCGAGCACCTCGTCCGCCAGGGCGCCGGAGGTGGCGGACACGCATACGGTCGCGGCACCGGCGCGTCGCCGCAACGCGACGAGTGTCCATTCCGGTCCGAAGGCGAGGTGCGAATGCCGCCCGTCGAGCTCATACGTCAGGTCCGCGCCGACCCCCGGCGGCAGCAATGTCGCGTCCGGCGAGACCTCGGTGATGTCGGCGGCCCTCGAGTGCGGCTGCGACCCGGTGATGAAAGGCTCCATCGCCAGCGAATTCAGCACGCCTTCCATCGGCGCGTTGCCGCCGAAGAACATCGCTCGATCGAGAGTTTCGGTGGTCGCGGGCCGGGATGACCCGGTTGTCCATGCTGTCACCACGCCACGATCCATCCGGCGAAGCCGGCGCACATCAGGGACCGTCCCCTATTCACCCCTGACAGGGATCATGATCGGGCGTGTCGAAAGGCGCCGGGCCGTCCACGACCCCACCCTGGGCACCCCGATGATCGAAGGGATGCTTTCCTGGTCGCGAAACCGACACGAACGCGGCTCAGACGAGAGAGAACCGAATGACCAGAGACAACAGCCCCGAGCTGGTCGCCGTACTCGACCGCCTCGGCGAGGCGAGGAGCGAAGGAGCCGCGCGGTGAACGACGCAGATCCGGACGACGGCTTCGTCGAGGTGATCGCGCGCGAGGTGGAGGCCGACCCGGGCAATCTGGCGCTGCGCGAAGACTTCGTGACGCTTCTGCTGGAGCGGGAGCCGGCCCGCGCCGCCACCGAACTGGCGGCGTTCGAGGCCCACGGCGGTGATCCGGCGCGGGTCCGGCTGCTGCGCGCCCGGCTGATGGCGGCGCGGTTGCGCACCTCGAACCCGGTTCCGGCCCCGGCCGACGAAGACCGTCAGGAAAGCGGCGCCGCCGTGCCGGCGTCGCTGTGGGACGCCGAGCGCCCGGCGGTGACGCTGGCCGACGTCGCGGGTCTCGCCGAGGTCAAGCAGCACCTGGACACCGCGTTCCTCGCTCCGCTGCGCAATCCCGAGCTGGCGGCGGCGTTCGGGCAGACGCCCGGCGGGTCGCTGCTGATGTACGGCCCGCCCGGGTGCGGCAAGACCTTCATCGCCAGGGCGATCGCCGGCGATCTCGGCGCCTCCTTCCTCCACGTGACCCTCGCGGACCTGCTCAGCAAGTGGATCGGGGAGAGCGAGAAGGCGATCCAGAGCGTGTTCCGCCACGCCCGCGCGGCGACGCCGTGCGTGATCTTCTTCGACGAGTTCGACGCGCTCGGTGGACGGCGTACCTCCGGTGGCGGCGGATCGCACGCGATGCGGATGCTCGTCACTCAGCTGCTCGAAGAGCTAGACGGCATGGCGGGCAAGAACGACGGGGTCTACTTCCTTGCCGCGACGAACCGGCCGTGGGACATCGACTCCGCCCTGCGCCGTCCGGGCCGGATCGACAAGACGGTGCTGGTGCTGCCACCGGACGCGGTCGCCAGGGCGGCGATCGTCCAGGGCGCGCTGGCGGGCAAACCCGCCGACGATGTCGACGTCGTGGCCGTCGCGGCGGCGACCGAAGGGTTCTCCGGTGCCGACCTCAGCCACCTGACGACCACCGTGCTGCAAAAGGCGATGGTCGAGTCGATGAGCAGGGGTGAGCTGGTGCCCGTCACCACCGACGCGCTGCTGGCCGCGGTCGGCGGCATCACCCCGTCGACGACGTCCTGGTTCGACCAGGTCGCGCCGGTACTGGAGTACGGCGTCGACGACGGGACCTTCGACCAACTGCGGGCATACCGGGTGAAGCGAGGCATGCGATGAGCGACGACGTGGAGCGCGACCTCGACCTGGCCTGGGAACTCATCGGAGCCCAGCCGACGCATCCCCAGATCGCCGAGCTGGCGCTGCGGGTGCTCGCGGCCCAGCCGGAGCGGAGCAGCGCGTTGATGCTGCTCGGCGATCACCGCCAGGTGTGCGGCGAAGTCGACGAGGCGCGGCGGCTGTTCCTCCGGGTGGCCGGCCGGCGCGACACTTGGTTCACGATGGCGGCTCGTGCGCTTCGGCATCTGGAATCGGCGGAGCACAACCATGACGAGGCGCTGCGATGGGCGCGCACCGTGCTGGGCGAGAGCCACGAGGACTGGGACGACTGGATGAAGCTGGGCTCCGCCCAGGCACTCTCCGGGGCGCACGAGGAAGGGTGGCGGCAACTCGACGAGGCGGTGGCACTGTGCGCGCGGACGGCGCCGGATGACCTCCCCAAGGCGCTGGCGAAACGCGCGGAGTACCTGCTGGAGAGCTTCGCACCCCCCGAACGGTTCGCTCCCGCGGCCGAGGAGGCCATCCGGGCCAACGCGGCGGACTCCTGGGTCGCCATGCTGCTCGGCTACGCCTACCTGGCGCAGTACCGGTTCGATGACGCCGAACAACTCGGTCTTCGGCTGCTGCGTGAGGATCCGACCGACGACCTGCTGCAGAGCCTGGTGGGTGCCGCTCGGGCGATGCTGCGGATCCTCGAGAAAGCGAGCGGCGACGACATCACCCTGTCGGACCTCCAGGGCACTGGCGCGCTCGAGATGGCTTGGCAGCAGATCCGCGACCAGCGGCTCGGCACCGACCTGCCTTCCGCGCTGGCGGCGCTGGACGCCGTGCTGCCCGCCGACCTGCGTGCCACCCTTCGGCCGGGCGCCACGGCCGCCGATCTGGCGGACAAGAAGGTCGGCTCGATGGTCGCGAAGCTGCTTGTGGCCTGGCACGACGGCCAGCAGCCCGGCTCGGGTGCCGCCTGGGGGCAGGCAGAGCCGTTCCGCCTGATGTCCGCGGCCGAGATCGTCGCCATGGACGCCGAGATCGAGGCCGACCGGGCGGCGCACCCCGACTGGCCCGAGAACGAACTCTGGGAACAGGTGATGACCGACGACGCCGGGGCGTACCTGGTCGTCGTCGCGTTCGGGGCGCTGGTCCGGCGCCGGCCAGGACAGCCCGACGAGCCCGTCGCCGACTCGATGGCCGACTGGATCTGGGACCGCGTGGCAGGCTTCGGCGGCCGGGACCCGCGGCCGGCACCCAGGAAGACCGAGAAGCCCGCGGCCGATCCGCCCCCTGCCCCCGGGACGCCGCTGACCGGCGTCATCGTGACGATATGCGCGGCGCTGGGTGCGCCCGAGGACTCCGCGGCGTACGCGGACCTGCGCGGGCTCTTCCCGGACTCGGCCGTCCGGCGGTTTTTGGTGGGCCGCAAGGAACCGAGTGTCGACGGCGTCGACATCACGGTGCTCGACGGGCTGGTGAAGAGGGTCAGTGTCGATGTCGCGCGCTGCCCGAACGCGGACCGCGTGATCTCCGGGCTCGACCTCGGCGGGCATCGTGGGTCGGTCGACGCCTTCGTGCTGGCGCACGGGGCCGTTGCGCACGACAGCTGGCAGAACCGCGCCACCGGCGAGACCTGGGTCAACTACGACTTCGCCGGGCATCAGCTCGGCTTGGTGTGGGGGGACGGGAGACTCGCCCAGATCTTGGTGTCCACCACCGATATCTGAGCGGCGGTGAGCGAAAACCACGCACGCACGACGGCGACGGCCGGGACCGAAGTGCGGGGTCACCCCGAGTGGCTTTCGCAACGTCAGCGGAGGCAGGACGAGTGCCCGGCCCAGGTGGCGGTGAGCCCCACGGGCCGGGCATGTGTCGCGAACGGCCATCGCAACCGATACGTTTGCCGCCGAGGTCAGCCCCTGGCGACCTCGCTGGCGGTGGTGAACTCGTATCCCTGCGCCCGCAGGCCGAGGACGACCGTGCTCAGGTGCTCCAGCGGCAGGAACGGGTGGAAGAAGAAGCTCGCCACGTTGTCACGGACCACTTTGGACTTCGCGCCGTCGGCGAGCAGATCCGCGGGCAGCCGGGCCGGGTGCTGGTTGAACGGCTCCGGCGCGATATGGTCAAGATTCTCCGGGATCACCACCGCGCCATAGACATCCCTTACCGGGTAGGGAAAGTACTGACCGTATTTGGTCTGATAGGACACGGTCGCGGTGGAGCCGCAGGCGCCGCGGGGGCAGTATCCCGCGAAATGCGAACTGACCTCTTTGTAGTCCACCGCGGAACCGCCGTAATGCGGGAACTCGAACACTTCCGGCTCCGGCAGCCCGACCCGGCGGAACTCGCCGAGCCCGGTGGCGATCCGCCCGCGGAACCATTCCGCGGAATCACCGGGGACCGGGCCGGTCTCCACGACGTGGTTGTTCTTGTCCACGATCGCCGTGTAGAACTCGTAGTCCGCGGAGCTCGCCCCGCCGTAACGGTTCGCCATCTCCTCGAATTGGTGACTGTAGCCGTGCATGATCATCGTCGCGCCGCGCCGGATGGCGTGGTGCAGCGCGTCGACCAAGGCCGGGCTGTCGACGAGCCGGGCGAAGGTCGGCCTGCCGCCGTTGGCGACGCCGTGCGGGTCCGCGTAGTACGGATAGACCGCCAGCGAGAACGGGATCCCTTGCCCGCCGAGCAGATCGGCGATCCGGCGGATCTGGCCGGGATCGGTACGCGGCCCGATGTCTTCGATCCGCACGAGCGCGCGGTGCCGTTCCGCGGTCTTCGGGGCGAGCGTGCCGAGCAGGATGTCGGCGGCGGCGAGGTACCGGTCCCCCTCGTTGACGTAGGAGAACGGCGCCTCCGCGAGGTAGGTGAAGGTCCCGGAGCGCACCGCCCACGGCGTGTGCTCCCCGACGGCGACCCCGTCCGCGAGCACTTCGTTGACCGCCGGGTTTTCCCGCCGTATCAACGGAATTGAGCCGACCTCGGGATTGCGTTCGAGCGGCACGTTCTTGTAGCGGACCTCGGTCGGCGAGGTCGGGGTGCGGCCGACCGGCGTCCATCCCCACCGCGCGGTGATACCGGGGTCTTGTTCCGCCAGGCGGTGGATGTTCTCGCCCATCCAGACGACGGGCACCTTCGCGGCCGCCACGTCCGCGAGAAACGCGGCCGGGAGTGCGGCCTCGCTGATCGCGCCGACGTAGACCAGCGCCTGGTATCCGCCGATCTCACCGGCCCGGTAATCGGCCGCGGCCCGCATCGTCCAGCTGCCCGCCCGCGAGACCAGGTTCGCGGTCTGCATCGCGTGCGCCTCGGCCATTCCGGCCTCGTCCGCGCCGGCGGGCGGATTCGGCGCGTCCCGCTCACCCGCGTCGTAGACCACCAGCGTCCGGTGGTCGCCTCCTGGCGGATCATGGACGAGTTCACGCCCGGTCTCGGCGGCGACCGGCACATCGACGTCTACCTCGGCGAGGAGACCGGGCCGGACTTCACTTCCGACCCGATGTACTCGTCGCTGCACAACGCCACACTGGAACTCGGCAGGCCTTGACCGTCAGGAAAGGTGCCCGGCCTCGGCCAGCGCGCGTTCCCGTACCTCCCGCACGACGCGGGAGTTCGTGAAGGCGGACGACACGGCGCTCAGCCAGGCGCTTTCCTCCCGCACGCCGGGATGCGCGCCCTCCGGCCCGGCCGGAGGGTGCGGCCAGCTGCGCCCCGCCGCACGCATCACCAGCGCCGCCGCGAGTTCGGCGGCGGCGCGCGTGGGCTCGTCGACCGGGGTGCGCAGCCAGTCCCCGAGCTGCGGCGGAACGTGTGCCCGCAACGCGAGTAGACCGTCACGGATCTCGATCACCCTGCGGTACAACGTGAATTCGAGGTCGTGGCGCACGGGCAGCGCGATCTGCGGATGCGCGGCGACGAGTGCCTTCCACAGCGGTGTCACCGCCCGGATCCCTCGCCACGCGCGCGCCAGCCGGAGCGCGCCGTCCCAGGTGGTGAACAGTCCGCCGAGGACCCACAGCACCATCGCGCCGAGGCCGACCAGGCGGGCGCGTGGCAGGAAATCGAGGTCCGCGAGGTCGGTGATCTCCAGCCACAGCGAGGGAAGCCCGGAGAACAGCACCCACGCGATGGTCGTGACGGCGGCGCAGACCAGGATCCGCAGGCCGGTCCGGAACGTCCCTTGTGGACGGCCCGCGGCACTGCGGGCCAGCGTGCGCGTGAACAGCACCAGGCAGGTGACCCCGTACGCCGTGAGGACCACTTGGTACGCGACGACGCTCCAGCGCCACTGGAACGCGGGCGTGCCCACTTCGAGCCGATGCGGAACGATGTCCAGGTAGCACAGGACCATCAACGCCCAGCACAGCACGATGGGCCAGAACGGCGTCGGCTTTTCCGGTGACCGGGTACTGCGGACCACCTGGACCAGCGCGCGCATCGCGAGCAGTTGCAGCGCGTTGGTGACCAGCCGCGGGAGCAGGTCGTCGCCGAGGAGCCGGACCGTGGCGTCGGCGGAGACGGCGAGGCCTGCCGCCATGCTGAGGAAGAACGTGGCCAGATGCCTCGGCCCGGCACGCACCGTCATCAGCCGGGTGACGCCGATCAACGCCAGCATCGTGGCGGACAGATAGCTGATCACGAACCGAGGGCGTGGCGCAGCCGATCGGATTCCGGCCCGGCGTTCACGGCTCGGCGCATGAGCAACGACGCGAAGAGTTCGGCTTCCTTCTCCTGCTCCTGCGCGTACGTCGTGCGGCCGAGGACCCGGCGGACCAGATCCGCCGAAAGCGAGGGCGCGACCATCGCGGCGATCGCCTCCGGCCGCACCTCGCCTTCGACGTGCCCGCACAGCAGATGGCCGAGTTCATGCAGCAGGATGTGCCGCTGGTGCAACGGAGACGTGTCCCGCGTGTAGAACACGTAGTCCGCCCGGTCGGTGGCCGCGAGCACCCCGCACGGCGCCCCAGGCCGCGCCTCGAGCGCCACCAGTTCGATGGGGCGCCCGCGCATCGCCGCGACCTCGCCGAACAACGTGGTGACGTCGAACGGTTCCGGTAGCCGCACGGCGGACGCGATCCGCTCACATCTGCGCCAGAGCGCGCTCTTCCTGCCGAACATGGCTACTCCCCCTGGTCACGCTTGGACTCGCGCCGCCTGATCGCCTCGACGATGTCGGTCACGGTGCCGAGCCCCTCCTCGGACAGCGTCACCGCGCGCAACGCCAGGTTGCGCACCGCGGTGTTGCGCAACGCTCCCAGTAACTCGACCTCTTCGGCAAGAGCCCTTCCCTGTTCGTCGTCGAAGAAGTACGCGGGCGGCACCTGGAAGAACGCCGCGAGCGCTTCGAGATGCCGTTTGGTCGGGTTGTCCCGGCGGCCCGTCCGCAGTTGCCAGAGGTAGGCGGCGGAAAACGACTCGCCGGTGCTCTCCCGGCAGGCCCGCGCCACTTCCTCGTGGCTGTACTGCTCGCCGTTGGGCCGCCGGACCACCTGGAAGAGGCGGTCGATCCGGTCGGTGAGCGTGGTCGCCCGTGGTTCGGCCATCTTCACCTCCTTAAGCTGAGATGAATCTCAGCGAGATTGTCGTTCATGTGAGTTGACAGCCGATCCGGCGGCCCCTTACGGTCATCACGTTAGCTGAGATGAATAACTGAAGGGAGTCGGTCGATTCTGGCTGACACCCTGGAGGGGGAGCTCCCATGAAGAAGTTGTTGACCGCGGCGGCACTGGCGGTGGCCGCCATGACCGTGTCGGCGACCCCGGCTCTCGCCGTGGAGACCGGAGATTTCTACGCCAGCGGCATCGGCCCGGGTCCGTCGGACGCCATCACCTCGGCGGAAAAGGTCGCCCGCACCTTCGCCCGCAATACGGGCTGGCTGGACTCGCAGTGCTACGTCCGAGCCTCCGACGTCCGGTCGCAGACGCACTACTACAGCGCCACCGTCTGGCTCTACTGCCAGCGCTGACACCAGGAGGGGAAACGATGAACAGAACGATCGCCCGCGCGACAGGGGCCGCCGTGGTCCTCGCGGGACTCATGACGCTCGCACCGGGGGTGGCGAGCGCCCAAGAGACCCGGGCGTTCCTCGGGACCACCGTGGAGAAGACGGCGGCGTCGGCGAAGCGGACGGCGTTGCAGCAGGCCTACGACCAGGCCTCCGCCTACGGGTACACGCCCGATCAGTGCGTGACCATCCACCTGTACTCGGTGAAGATCAGCTTCGTGATGTACCGGGGTGAAGCCGGGATCCACTGCACGAAGTAGGCGATGCCGCGAAAGCCACTTTCGGGACACCTGACGTCGCGAAAGTGGCTTTCGCGACGCACCGGGCGATCGCGCAATGCCACGTAGCTTAAGTTGATCTTGGATGGGAGTCTTGATCGTAAGCGATGAGGATTGCCGCAGGTCACGCGCACGGTTGCCCTGGCCGACAGGAGCCGACCGCACCCCTGAGTGTCCATAAAGGACACTTTTCGCTGACTCAATGACTGGTTTAGGCCCGAATGGGGGGTCGTGGGGGGGGGTTTTGGGTGGGAACCCAAAAACCACCCCCCACCCCCCCCCCCCCCCACCCAACCCAAGGGTCCCCTTCTCTCCCTCCGCACAAAGACAAGG
>NZ_JBWKEC010000026.1:386-1614 GCF_056435645.1 Amycolatopsis sp. NPDC043889 | reverse complement strand
CGTGAACCAAGGGGTGGGTTGGGGCGGGGGGGGGGGGGGGGGGGGGGTTTTTGGGGGGAAAACCAAAAACCCCACCCACGACCCCTCGACCCACGACCAGGCCGAAGGTGCCCCTTCGTCGCATCAGACGCAGCGAAGGGAGCCTTCACCCCACCCGTCAACCTCACCCAAGATCAACTTAAGCTACGTGACACCGGGCGATCACGACTCGTCGCACGAACGCGCGGAGCGGCAGGCTAGGTTGACCGGATGAGTCTTCTCGATGACGTGGCCGAGCGCGACGGCTGGCGCTGCTGGGTGTGCGACGAGCCGGTCGACCCGGACATGTCGGTGAACGACCCGCGCGGGCCCAGTGTCGACAGCCGGACCGCCGACCGGAAGGCCAAGATCCCCGAGCGGCTCGCGCATCGCGGGTGCAACACCCGCAAGGGCGCGGTCAAGGTGGTCATCGCCTGGCCGGACCGTCTGCACGTGGCCGAACCCGCGCCGCTGATCACGGTCGCCGGACGGCTGGAGCGCAAGGGAGGCCGCGAGCTGGTGGCCCGCTGCCCGACCGAGCAAGACGCCAAAGAGGCGGCGGAATGGCTCGAAGACCGGTTTTCCCGTCTGGTACCCGGATTGCCGGTGACCGCGGGCGTCGAGCCGGGTGGAGGCCAGTTCCTCGTCATCCTGGCCGCCGGCCGCCGGTGACGCGAGCGACGGACCACGTCTATCCACAGAGGACATAGGGTGGTCGCCGCCCGTGGAGCAACCCTTTCGCCGCCTTCGCGCAAGCCCTGAACGAACCATTGTCCGAGCCGTGGCACGCCTGTTCAGTCAGGGGCGTCCTGCCGACGACAGGGCCTTGATCGCTCGGAAAGCGAGGACATCATGGGCAGAACCGGAAAAACATTACCGCGCAGGCTGGTCACGATGGCGGCCGCGGTATTGCCGGCGGCAGGCCTCTCGATCACCGGCTCGGGCACGGCTTCGGCCGCGAACTACTACCATAGAGCGGTAAGGCAAACGTGGCGTTCCGGAGTTGGCGACAGGAGCGGGACTCGCCGACCAGGCACCTTTCCAACTGTTCATAACGGACTTTTTCCGCGGTGACAGTGTCTGACTTGGGTGATTTGCACGGTTCAATGAGAGGGTCGTGGGTGGGGTTTTTGGTTTTCCCCCCAAAAACCCCCCCCCCCCCCCCCCCTCCCCCCCCCCCCACCCCCCGGCCACCAAAAACCTTCCTTTT
>NZ_JBWKEC010000026.1:0-376 GCF_056435645.1 Amycolatopsis sp. NPDC043889 | reverse complement strand
GCCTCGGGTGGCCTTGGGAGGCTGGGGGGGGGGGCGGGGAAAGAGGGGGGGGGGGGGGAGGGGGGGGGGTGGGGGGGGGGGGGTGGGGGGTGGTTTTTGGGTTCCCACCCAAAACCCCCCCCCACGACCCCCATTCGGGCCTCAACCAGACATTGAGTCAGCGAAAAGTGTCCTTTATGGACACCCAGGGGCGCGGTCGGCTCCTGTCGGCCAGGGCAACCGAGCGCGTGACCTGCAGCAATCCTCATCGCTTACGATCAAGACTCCCATCCAAGATCAACTTAGGGGTCCTAACAGAATGAGTGGGCTTTGAGTCGGCGCCAGCAGATAATGGCGCAGCCGATGGTGAGGAAGGCTTCGTGGAGGTCGTCGCGGA
>NZ_JBWKEC010000025.1:0-116905 GCF_056435645.1 Amycolatopsis sp. NPDC043889 | reverse complement strand
CGAGGCTGGTGTTCGCCGCGCTCAGCGTCGGCAAGCTGTTGTTAGTACCGCGGGGAACCAAAGAACGGAATGCCAACAAGCGGGCCGGTCCGGTGTCGTGAGTGGCGATTCGGGTTCCAACCCGAATCGCCACTCACGACCACGGTGACCCACTCAGCCCGGCACCGATCCTGATCTTCAGGTCCTCCGCCACACCCGCTCCTTCCGCCGGGCCCGGCCGCGGCCCGGTGTCCAGTGTTCCCAGCGTGAACAACCCCGCACAAGCATGGACTCATTCCGCGAATCCCCCGTACATTCCAGTGTCGTGCGGGCCGTTCCCGCACGGATTGGGGGATTTCGATGGCAGGACAGGCTCCGAGCAGCTGGACGCGATGCTTCCATCGGGCGCCGTCGGCCGGGATGCGGCTCCTCGTCTTCCCGCACGCGGGCGGATCGGCGAGCGCGTACCGCGCGTTTTCGGCGGCCCTCTCGCCCACGATCGAGGTGCACACCGCCCAATACCCGGGGCGGCAGGACCGGATGGGCGAGCCGGTCATCGACGATGTCCACGTCCTGGCCGAGCACCTGGTGGACGTCGCCGCCGCGCTCCCGAAACCCTTCGCCCTCTTCGGCCACAGCATGGGCGCGATCGTCGGCTTCGAGGTCGCCCGGCGGCTCGAAGCGCGAGGCATCGTCCCGGCCGCGCTGTTCGTCTCGGCCCGCCGTGGTCCGGACGTGCAGAAGGAGAAGTCGCATCACCTCGCCGACGACGACACCTTCCTCGACGAGGTCAGCCGTCTCGGCGGCACGGACCCCACGATCTTCGCCGACCCGGACATCCGCGCGCTCGCGTTGCCCGCGCTGCGCGGTGACTACAAGGCCGTCGAGACCTATCGCTACCGGCCCGGCCCCGACGTGAGCTGCCCGGTCGTGGCGCTCGCCGGGAACGCGGACCCGGTCCTGCATCTGCCGGACGTCGAAAACTGGCGCGAGCACACCACCGGCTCGTTCGAGATGGAGGTGTTCGAGGGCGGTCACTTCTTCCTCGAAGACAACCTCGACGCCGTCGTCGCGCGCATCCTCGGCAAGCTGACCGTCAGTCCCTGAGGCCTTCCCTGCTCGCCCACGCGACGACCTCGGTCCGGTTCGCCAGGCCCAGTTTCGCCAGGACGCTCCGGACGTGGCTTTCACCGTCCGGCGATTGCTCAGCGCGTCGGCGAGCAGGGCGACGCTCTCGCGTCCCCGCCCGGTCAGCGGGTCGGCGGCGCGGCGCCCGGCACGGATCCGGTCGAGCAGCGCCGCGGCCCGCGCGAGTGGTCCCGGTATGGCCAGTCGCCGGAACTCGTCGAGCGCGTCGCGTGCGATCCCTTGCGCGCGAACGAGATCGCTCCGGGCGACCAGTGTTTCGGCGAGCAGCAACCTCGCCTGGGCGACACCGGGCCGGGCGCCGATGCCTTCGTTGACGACGATCGTCGCCCAGGTCGGCGGCCTGACCGGGCTCGTCGTCGCGTTCTGGCGATCGACGCGCATCCCGTGCTGACCTTCGCGGCCGACCAGGTCGACGGTGACCCGGACGAGTGGTCGGTCCACGGCTCCCTCAGAGCGCGAGGTGCGACTTGCCCCCTGACGGTGACCGCGACCGGACCGGCGGACAACGGCGACGGCACCTGGCGAGTGGTCGCCGTCGCCGTCTTCGACCGGCGGGCGATCGGTCTCCGCGCGCCGAGGTTCCTGATCGGCAGGGAGATCACGATCGCGCTCGACGTCGTGCTCACCCCGCCGGGATGATCAGGCCCAGGCGGAAAGTTCCTTGGCGAGCGCGGACGGCCCGCCGGCGGTGCGCAACGTCGGCGCGCCGGGCCAGCAATCCTGGTGGTCGCCGGTGCGGAGGGTTTCGGCGAACCTGGCGACCAGCCGCGGCTGCGACGCCACCGTCCGGCCACCGAGGTAGGCGACGACGACGTGGTGATCGTCGTCCGAATGCGTCGCCACGGCGGCAGACCAGCCGTGTTCCTCGTGCCACATCAGGTCGACGTCGCGCTCGGGAAAGCCGGGAAGACGCCAATTCAGCCTCATCCTGGCGGTGACCGGACCGGCGAGGTCGACCGTGCACGCGTCCCTCCGTATCCCCAGTGCCGCGGCCACGTCCTCCAGGTAGGCGTTCAGCCTGGTCTTGAGCTCCAGACCTGCTTCCGTGGGCGCGGGGGTCGAGGTGGTCACGGTCCCTCATCTTCCTGTCACTTTGAGTTGGCGTGACGGGAATTACCCACCGCGGAGCGGCTTCACACCCTCATTTCGTCACACCACGGTTTCGGTTCGCTCAAGCCGTGGCTTCGATGACGCGGGTCAGTGCCTTGTGCAGCGCCTCCAGCTCGGAGACCTCCATACCGAGCTTCTCCACCACGCGATACGGGATCTTTTCCGCCTCCGCGCGCAACGCGCGACCGGATTCCGTCAGCTCGACCGTCAGCAGCCGCTCGTCCTCGGAGCTGCGCCTGCGCGTGACGTACCCGATCGTCTCCAGGCGCTTGAGCAGCGGTGACAGCGTCGCGGGCTCGGCACGCAGAGCGACACTCAGGTCCTTGACGGCCTGCGGGCCTCGCTCCCACAGCGCCAGCATGACCAGGTACTGCGGATGGGTGAGCCCATGGGGTTCCAGCAGCGGACGGTAGATGGCGATGACGCTGCGCGAAGCGACCGACAGCGCGAAACACACCTGACGCTCCAGCGCGAGCGGATCCTCGCCCAGATCGATCGACTTCATCTCCGGCCCCTCCGAGTTCATGCCGCCGATCCTAGCCGCGACGCTAACGTTTAGCGTGCTAATCATTAGTGTACTGTGGCAGCATCGACGGAAGGAGTCGCCCGATGCCCCGCAAGCGCCCGGACGTGTTCCGCTGGCTGTGGTACTCACTCGGCGGCAGGCTGCCCGAGCGCTACCAAGCCTGGATCCTCCACGACGCGACCACGGGAAGCTGGCGCTGGCGGCACGTCGCCCGCAGCACGGTGATGATCGCCCCGCTCTGCGCCGTATGGCTGCTCCTGCCCGGCCCGCTCACGCTGCGGCTGGCGATCGTGCTGATGGCCGCGCTGGTCGCGTACTTCTACTCGATGGCCTACATGGAGGAGAGCATCGAGCACCGGCTGGCCAAGAACGGCTTCCCGCCCGGCATCGGGCGCCGGACGCGCGCGGAGGCCGTCGCGGTCGCGGAAGCCGAGGTGACCGAGCGATACCTCGCGCGGTACCGGAACCAGGCCTGATCTCCTGATACCTTCGGCGGGCACCGCCCCGGCACCGGCCCAGTGTTGCGAAAGATGCTTTCGCGACACACGCGCACAGCCGGCACCCCAGGAAGCCGCCCGCGACCAGGACGGACGAGCCGCCGCGGCTAGAGTGCGCGGTGATGAGACGCAAGCTCCGCCCGCCGCTCCCGCCCCGTCACGGGCTCGATCCCGCGAGGCTCAAGATGCCCGCCAAGGGCCCCTGGACGACGTTGCGGGAGCACCTCGTCGAGCGGCTCCCCCGGGTCGCGCCCGAGCGGATCGAGGAGATGCTCCGGGAGGAGCGCATCGTCGGGCTCGACGGGCCGCTGGGCGTCGATTCCCCGTTCGTGCCGGACTCGTTCATCTGGTTCCATCGCGACCTGCCCGACGAGGTCGAGGTGCCGTTCGAGGTCTCCGTCGTGCACCGCGACGAGCATTTCCTGATCGCCGACAAGCCGCATTTCCTCGCGACGATCCCGCGCGGGCGGCACATCCTGCAGACCGCGCTGGTCCGCCTGCGCCGTGAATTCGGCCTTCCCCAGCTCAGCCCCGCCCACCGGCTCGACCGGGTCACCGCGGGGCTCATCCTGTTCGTGATCACTCCCGAAGTCCGCGGCAAGTACCAGACGATGTTCCGGGATCGCCTGGTGCACAAGGAATACGAGGCGATCGCCCCCTACGACCCTGATGTCGTGCTGCCGCGCGAGATCAGCAGCCGCATCGTCAAGGAACGCGGAGTCATCGCCGCGCAGGAGGTCGACGGGCCGCCCAACGCGGAAACGCGCGTCGAGCTCATCGAGCACCGCGACGGCCTCGGCCGGTATCGCCTGATCCCCGCGACCGGCCGTACCCACCAGCTCAGGCTGCACATGAGCGGTCTCGGGTTGCCGATCCTCGGCGACGACTTCTACCCGGAGCTGACCGAAACCCCGCTCGACGACTTCACCGAACCCTTGCAACTGCTGGCAAAGGTCCTCGAGTTCACCGATCCGGTCTCCGGGGAACGCCGCCGGTTCGAGAGCAGGCAGACGCTCCAGGCGTGGACGGACCTCGACGCGTGGCGCCGCGGGCCCTTGCCGTGAAGGCCTCCTTACCTACCCTGAAGGTAGTGAAGGAGGCCTTCACGGACTTCGGCTCACGGAAGGCTTACTTCCGCCAGAACTTGATCCCGCTCCAGGTCACCTTGACCGGTCCGGCGCCACTCGCCGTCCGATAGGCGCCGAACTTGTCGTAGTAGCTCCCGCCGCTACTGCTCACGGTCTGCTTCAGCGAACCGTTGATGTACACCTTGTGCGTGCTCCCGACCTGATGCACGGTGTTGACCCGCACGGACGTCCCGACGGTCGCCCCGCTCCCCAGCGTGTCCCCGCCATGGACGGCGTAGAGCCGCCCGCCGCGTTCGACCGCGAGCATGAAGTACGGCCCGGCGGTCGGCGCGTCGCGGAAGGTCTGCTTCAGGCTGATCCGGGTGCCCGCCATGCTGGTGATCCGGAACGATCCCTCGAACTGCCGGGTCCCGCCGGTGTAGGTCGCGTAGCGCCGTTCCGCCCGCTGATCCCCGCTTCCGGTGGAGCAGGTCAGTTCGAAGTTCAGCCCGTCGACGGTGCCGCAGCCGCGTTCCTGGACGTTGAACGACGGGTTCTCCGCCGTCCACGGCCCGGTGCCGCCCTGGGCGTTCGCCGGCATCGCCGACGCGATCAGGCCGAGCACGGCCGCCGCGGCCACCCCGGCGGTCCGAAGTCGTCTCCGCATCCTGCCTCCTGCACACTCAGGGCGGCGGTGATGGTCCAGACCAGGACCAGGCTGCGACTGTACGAGTACGAACCGTCGTAGGACAAGACGTTGACGCCCCGGCGTCCCGCTGATTGGGTAACGACGGTGATCCTCTCCTTGACGGTCCTCGAAGGACTGGCGGCCGGGACGATCGACCTGGCCTTCCGGCGCTGGTCGAAACAGAACGTCCACCCTGGCGACGTGATGCGCCTGGAGGCCGGGGTGATCGAGGTCGTCTCGGTCGAGATCGCCGACCCCGCCGCCATCACCGACGCCGACGCCCGCCGGTCCGGCGCGGAGTCGGCGAACGCGGTGCGGGGCACGCTGCGCGGCCCCGCGGACGCCCCGGTGTACCGCATCGGCCTGCGCCACCTCGGCCCCGATCTCCGGCGCGCGCTCAGCGCGGACGCCGAACTGTCCGAAAAGGACTTCGAGGAGATCCGCCATCGACTGTCCAAGATGGACAGGCGACGCCCGTGGACGCACCAGACCTTGCGCCTCATTCACGACAATCCCGGACGCCGCGCCCAGGAGCTCGCCGATCTCCTCGGCCGCGAGAAGGATCCGTTGAAGGTCGACATCCGCAAGCTCAAGAACCTCGGCCTCACGCTCAGCCTCGAAGTCGGCTACCGGATCTCGCCGCGCGGCGCGGCATACCTGCGTCTTACCGAGGATCCCGGTAAAACGCGCTGAGCTCCGGCGTGAGCCGCTCCGGCGGGACACTGTGGAACTCGCCGTCCAGCCCGACCTGCCGCGCCCCCGGCACCACCTTCGCGGCGACGAGAGCGGCGGCCTTCAGCCAGTCCGTACTGCCGTTGCTGTTCACCACCAGGACGGGTGTCGCGATCGACGCCAGCTCATCAGGCACCTTCGAGTCCTTCATCACGAAGGCGTCGTAAACGAGCGTGGGCGCGAACGACCGCAGTTCGGGCCACATCGGCGTCTCCTTGGCCTCGGCGACAGTCTCCTCCGGGGAGCCGACCGCGGACATCATGAACAGGGCGACGGCGTCGTCCCACCGGTCCGCCGCGACCAGCTCGCGCATCTCGTCGGCATATCCCTCGGGGACTTCTTCCGTTTCGCCCCGATAGGGCGGCTCGAAAACCGACAACCGCGCAATCGGCACACCGGCCGCGGCGGCGAGGAGGGCAAGCGCGCCACCGGAGGAGATGCCGTGGACGATCACCGGCTCGCCGAGCGCGGCGACGACCGCGGCCAGGTCTTCGATCTCGCGCTCGACCGCGTACGGCGCGGTGTCGCCACTGCCGCCCCGGCCCCGGCGGTCGTAGGTCACCACGGAGAACTCGGAGGCCAGCTCCGCGACCAGCGGTTCGTCGCCGTGCCGGTCGTTGCCCGCGCCCGCGACGACGACCACGACGGGCCCCGCACCACGGCGTTCGAACACGATCGGCGTCCCATCGGCGGACTTCGCTGTGTGGATCATGTGAGCCATCGTGCCACTCGAACATCCGTTCGACAAATGGCCGGAACCGGGGTAGGTTCGGTTGCCATGACCCCCGCGCTTCAAGCCTCGCTGTTCGACGAGTGCGCCACGCTCGGGCTGGGCTCGCTCGGCGGGCTCCGGCGCACCGAGCTGACCCGTGGCGCCTGGATCGACGTGCTCCCGGGCTGGCTCTCCGGCGCGGACGAGCTGTTCACCCGGCTCGCCGAAGACGTGCCATGGCACGCCGAAAGGCGGCAGATGTACGACCGCGTCGTCGCCGTCCCCCGGCTGTTGAGCTATTACCGCGAAGGCATGCCGCTCCCCCACCCGATCCTCACGGAGGCGAGGGAGACACTCTCCGCGCACTACGCGGAAGAGCTCGGCGAGCCGTTCGTGACGTCGGGCCTGTGCTTCTACCGGGACGGGCGCGACAGCGTCGCCTGGCACGGCGACGACACCGGCCGGTCCCGCACCGAGGACACCATGGTGGCGATCGTCTCGGTCGGCGCCGCCCGCCAGCTGGCCCTGCGGCCGCGTGGCGGGGGCGAGACCGTGCGGCACGCCCTCGGCCACGGCGACCTGATCGTCATGGGCGGCAGCTGCCAGCGGACCTGGGAACACGCCGTCCCCAAGACCGCCAAACCGGTCGGGCCGAGGATCAGCATCCAGTTCCGCCCGAGAGGAGTCGCCTGAGGTCAGTCCAGCAGCACGGGCAACGCGTCGACGCCGTAGACGATCGAGACCTTCCGGAAGCCCACCTGGTCCGGTTCGATCGCCAGCCGCATCTCCGGGAACCGGCGCACCAGCGCGGGGTACGCGGTGCGCAGTTCCATCCTGGCCAGTTCGGCACCGATGCACCGGTGGATGCCCCAGCCGAAGGCGAGGTGCGACGTCGGCTCGCGGGTCGCGTCGAACTTCTCCATTTCCTCGCCGAGTTCGCCGTCTCGGTTCGCGACGCTGAGCGAGACCAGCACGATGTCGCCCTTCGCGATCCGGACGCCGGCGACCTCCATGTCCTCCTTGGCGAACCGCGGGAAGGCCATCTGCACGACGGTCAGGTACCGCAGCAGCTCCTCGACGAACCTGTGGACGGCCTCATCGTCGCCGCGGACGGCTTCGAACAGCGAGCGGTCCTTGAGCAGCACGAGCGCGCCGAGCGCGATCATGCTCGCCGTGGTCTCCAGCCCGCCGGTGAGCACACCGTCGGCGAGGCCCGCGAGTTCGCGGTCGTCGATCTCGTCGCCGTGCTCCTTGATGAGCATGCCGAGCAGGCCGTCGCCCGGGTTCTCGCGCTGTTTTTTGACGATCTCGTCCAGATAGGACAGTGACTCGGTCATCGCTCCGAGTGACGCGCCCGCGCCACCGAAGAGGTCGAACCGGGCGGTGCTCAGCCGCTGGAAATCGTCGCGGTCCTCGTACGGGACGCCCAGCAGTTCGCAGATCGTCAGCGACGGGATCGGCAGCGCGAAGGCCTCCCACAGGTCGACGGGACCGTCGGCCTTCGCCATCGCGTCGAGCTGATCGGCGACGATCTCGTCGATCCGCGGCGCCAGGCGCGATAGCCGCCGCATGGTGAACTCCGGCGTGAGCAGGCGCCGAAGCCGGGTGTGCACCGGCGGATCGGCGAACCCGAGCCCGCCGGGGTTCTGGTCCTCGGTCACGCCCGCGTTCCCGACCAGGTTCGTGAAGTCGTTGCTGAACTCGCCCACCTTGCCGAGTACGGCCTTGGCCTCGTCGTAGCCGGTGACCAGCCAGCCGTTCATCCCGAACGGCAGGTCGAGCTTGCTGATCGGCTCCGTCGCGCGGATCCGGCCCAGCTCGGCCACCGGGTCGAGACCGTCGCGCTTGAGCGGCAGCAGCGCGTTGTCCGGGATGATCGACATCTTGGACAGGTCGAAACCGTTCTTCTGCTGACGCGCGAGATAGCGACGGCCGAGCCAAGCCAGCACGCGCGAGCGAATGCTCCCCATACCCTGCACCCTACTCCAGCCGCTGACCACCTGACCTGGCACAACAGGCCGCCTTCGCCCGGCAGGACGCCCGACGTCCTCACCCCGCCGTCCCACTCGATTAGTCACGTCCAGAAAGTCGGTTTTCCCGCCCGAGAGGTTCCCGGCGACCGGGAGACGTCCGTCACCGTCGGTCACGACGGACCGCGGGTAACGCCTGACATCGGGCGCGCGTCGTGAGATTGTCGGACCTTACTGGGAGGATTCGGACATGTCAGCCGCGCTCATCGGACGCGACCATCCCGCGGGGGTGCTCCGCGCGGAGATTTCCCGTGCCGCCGAAAGCCACGGCGGGCTGGTGCTGGTCACCGGCGAGGCCGGGATCGGCAAGACCACGCTCGTCACCGGCGCCGCCGAAGAGGCGAAGCGCCTCGGCGCCCTGGTGCTCAACGGGTCCTGCTGGGACTCGGCGAGCGCACCGGGCTATTGGCCGTGGACGCAGGTGGTCCGCGGGTTGCGGCGCGCGGTCGGGCAGGGCCGCTGGGCCGCGATGGCCGACAGCGAATTGGACGTCCTGCTCGGTGAGGCGCGCGGCGACGGCGCGGCCGACGGGTTCCGGCTGTACGACGCGGTGACGAGCGTGCTGGTGGCCGCCTCCCAGGACCAGCCGATCGTGGTGGTGCTCGACGATCTGCACTGGGCCGACGCCGCGTCGCTGCGGTTGCTCGAGTTCGCCGCGCAGCACACCTGGTTCGAGCGGCTGCTGCTGATCGGCACGTACCGGGACGTCGAGGTCGAGGCGACCGATCACCCGCTTCGCTCGCTCATGATGCCGCTCCTCACGAAGGCCACTTCGGTCACTCTCACCGGCCTCGAACCGGACGAGGTCGGCACGCTCATGACCAGGACGGCGGGCGCGGCACCCGACGACGCGCTGGTCGCCGAGGTCCATCGCCGCACCGGCGGCAACCCGTTCTTCGTCGAGCAGACGGCGCGCCTCTGGCACAGCGGAGGTTCCGCCGAGACCATCGCGCCCGGCGTGGCCGACGCCCTGCAGCGACGGCTTTCCCTGCTCCCCCAGCCGGTCCTCGATCTGCTGACCACCGCGTCGGTACTCGGCAGGGAGTTCCACCGCCGGCTGCTCGCGGGCGTGGCGTCGGCACCCGTGCCCCAGGTGGACCGGCTGCTCGACCAGGCCGTCGCGGCACGGCTGGTGGTGGTGCAAGGGCAAGGACGGTTCGCCTTCGCCCACGACCTGGTCCGCGAAACGTTGTACGCGAGCCTGTCCGAGTCGGACCGCCGGAAACAGCACGCCGCGGTCGTCGCGGCGGTCCGGGAAACGCCGGCGTCACGGGACAGCCTCTTCGCCGCGGACCTGGCCCGCCACGCGCTGCTCGCCGGCCGGGAAGTCGATCCGGAGGAGGCGATCGACCTGTTGCTGGCCGCCGCGGTCGACGCCACCGGCCGTATGGCGATCGAAGAGACGACCACCCACTACCGGCGGGCGATGGAGATCGCCGAGGACCGGCGACGGAAGGCGGTCATCGCCCTCGAACTGGGCGCGCATCTGACCCGTCACCACGAGACGGACGAGGGCAGGCAGGTCCTCGACGAGGTCTCGGTGCTCATCCGTGAACTCGACGACGACGATCTCCTCGCCCGGCTGGCGCTGACCCTGGTCCGTGCCGACCACAAGAGCCTCCGGATCGACGAGACGGTCGAGGTGCTCACCGAAGCGCACGCGCGGCTTTGCGGCCGCGAGCCCGGCCAGGAGCTCACGGCCGAGGAGATGACGCAGGAACTCTCCGCGCGCATCATGATGACCGCCCGCGACGACCACGACGATTCCGCGCTGTTGTTCGGTTTGTGGGCCCGGCACGACTCGATCTGGGGGCCGGGCAGCGCCGCGGAACGGGAACGGCTCACCGACGAACTGGTCGCCGTCGGCCGCCGCACGGCGAATCCGGAATTGGAGCACTACGCGGCGTCCTTCAAGTGGGTGGCGCAGCTCGAACAGGGCGATCCCCGGTATTTCGGGCAGTATCAGGAGTTTCTCGCCTTGGCGGCCACCGGCAGGGCCCCGAGTTCGCAGCTGGCTTCCCGGATCGACCAGGGCATCATCGCCACGCTTCAGGGCCGGTTCGCCGAAGCCGAGGCGTATATCGAGCAGGTGATCTCGTGCCACGAGGGGGACGAGCATCCCCATTTCGCCGACCTGAACCAGCTGCAGCGGTGGATGCGGTGGTGCCTGGAGGGGCGGTTCGACGAGCTCGCCGGGCTCCACCGCGAGATCTCGCGCAGCGGGTACTCCTACGGCCGGATGCTGGAGGCGATCTCCGCGGCCCAGCGCGAGGACGCCAGGGAGGCCGTGCGGCTCACCGATCTCGCGGCCGACGCGAAGCCGTATCCCCGCGACCTGGAAGCCTTGTGGTTGCGCTGCCAGGCGCAGACGGCGGCGGTCTCGCGCGATCCCGAACGCTGTGAAGCGGCCCGCGCACTGCTCGTGCCCTACAGCGGGGAGTGGCTGGTTTCCCTGTACGGCTGCGAGATCTCCGGCCCGGTCGACCTCTGGCTCGGCAGGCTCGACCTGGCGCAGGAACGCTGGAACGACGCGGTGGACCGGCTGCGCGGTGCCGCGCTCTCCGCGGATCGGCTCCGGGCCACGGTCTGGGCGACCGAAGCCAAGTCCTGGCTGGCGAAGGCGCTGCTCGGCCGGAACCTCGAAGGCGACGCGGCGGCTGCGGCGGCGCTCCTGGCCGAAGTGACCGAAGAAGGCGCCGCGCTCGGCATGCGGCCGGTCGTGGCCAGGATGACGAGAGCACGCGAGGAGACGCGGGCTCCGGCCACGCCGAGGGCGGAGTTCCGTCGCGACGACGTCGTGTGGACCTTGCACTTCGACGGCGTCACCGCCCACCTCCCGGACTCGAAAGGCTTGCGGGACCTGCATTTCCTGCTCGGCAGGCCGGGTTCGGAGGTCGCCGCCGTCCGGCTGCTCGATCCCGAGGGTGGCGAGGTGGTCGTCGCCGCGAAGAGCCTCGGCGGAGACGCCGTCCTCGACGACGAGGCGAAGGCCCGGTACCGCGCGAGGCTCGACGAGCTGGACGAACTGATCGACACCGCGACCGGGATGGGCCAGGACGCACGCGCCGCGGCGCTGGACCGTGAACGGGACGCGCTGCTCGCCGAACTGCGGTCCGCGGCCGGGCTCGGCGGCCGCACCCGGCGGCTCGGGGACGAGGCGGAACGCGCCCGCAAGACGGTGACCGCGCGGATCCGGGACACCCTGCGCAAACTCGACGAGCAGCATCCGGCACTGGCGGCGCACCTGCGCGCGGCCGTCACCACCGGTTCCTCGTGCCGCTACGCGCCCGAAGACAAGGTTCCCTGGCGGCTGTGAGCGGCCAGGGACTCGTGAGTGGCCAGGACGGTTAGAGCCAAAGGTGTCTTAGGCACCTACGTGGATTCCGGCGGTGGTTGATCCCTGGCCCGGTCCGTGAGGGGCCTCCTTGAGGGACTCTGGGTTCCTCAAGGAGGCCTTCAAGGACTCGAAAGTCGCCACGTTCGCCCTACGAGTACCAGCAGTCACAGCGGCGGCGCGTGAAGGCCCCCTTCCCTCGGCTCAGCCGAGGAAACTCGACCTTCACACCTTCCCGAGTACATGAAGGCCCCCTTCACGTACTTGAGCGCGCAAGAACACCGGTACCGAGCCGGTCAAGCCTCGTGAGTGGCTAGGACGGTTAGAACCGTCCTAGCCACTCACGAGGCTGGGGCTCACTTGCGGTTGTAGAGCCGCATCGTCAAGGTGCCGAAGATCGCGAGGATGACCGCTCCGGCGATCAGCACCCAGGTGATCTCGCCGCCGTCCCAGTTGCCGTCCATCATCGAGCGGACCGCCGCGACCACGTGGGTCACCGGGTTGACGTCGACGAAGGCCTGCAGCCAGCCCGGCATCGTCTCCGGGTTGACGTAGATGTTGCTGAGGAAGGTCAGCGGGAACAGCACCATCATGCTGACCCCCATCACCGACTTCTCGCTGCGCAGCAGCAGGCCGAACATCGTCCAGATCCACGAGAACGCGAACGAGAACGCCAGCAGCAGGAGGATCGCGGCGGCCACGCCACCGAATCCGCCGGCGGGGCGGAAGCCCATGATCAGCCCGACGCCGAGGATCACCAGCGACGCGATGAGGTACCGCAGCATGTCGCCGAGCAGATAGCCGACCATCGCCGACGGCCGCCAGATGGGCAGCGTGCGGAACCGGTCGAAGACGCCCTTCTCGATGTCGGTGTTGACCGAAATTCCGGTGTACATGGTGATCATCAGGATGCTGCTCGCCATGATGCCCGGCAGCACGAACTGCAGGTACTGCGTCGGCGAGCCGGACAGCGCGCCGCCGAACAGGTAGGTGAACATCAGCGTCATCATGATCGGGAACGCCGTGACGTCGAACAGCTGCTCGGGCACGTGCTTGATCTTCAGCATCGCGCGCCACCCGAAGGTGACCGAAGTCGACAGCGCGCTGGGGCGCTGAGGACGGTTCTTCGCGATCAGGACGGCGGCGAGATCCTCCGCCTTCGGTGCCGCGAGAACGGGTTCGTTGTCTTTGACTGCCGTGGTGCTCAAGCTGCACTCTCCTCAGGCGTGGCGGTGCGGTCGGTCAGGGCCAGGAAGACCTCGTCGAGGCTCGGCTGGCCGAGGGAGAAGGTGTCGACGACGATGCCGGCGCGCGCGAGCTCGGACAGTGCGCGCGCGGCGTGCTCGGCGGCACCCTGTTCGGTGCTTTCGCCCGTGAGCCGCGCGGTGAGCGCGACCGGGTCCGGCTCCAGCAGCACCTGTGCCTCCAGGTTGCGGACGAGCAGCGCTTCGGCCTCGGCACGCTGGTCGGCCTCCCGAAGCCGGACGTGGATCGCGCCCGCGCCGACCGACGCCTTCAGCTGCCCCTTGGTGCCTTCGGCGATCACCTTGCCGTGGTCGATGACCGCGATCCGCGAGGCCAGCTGGTCGGCCTCGTCGAGGTACTGCGTGGTCAGCAGGACAGTGGTGCCGTGCCGCACGATCGCGCGCACGATGTCCCAGACCTGGTTGCGGCTGCGGGGATCGAGCCCGGTCGTCGGCTCGTCGAGGAAGAGCACGTCCGGGGTGTTGAGGATGCTCGCGGCGATGTCGATCCGCCGCCGCATCCCGCCGGAGTAGTTCTTCACCTGCCTGCCCGCGGCCTCGGTCAGGCCGAACGCCGCCAGCAGCTCCTCCGCCCGTGCGCGGGCGGCCGGTTTGCGGTGCCCGGTCAGCCTGCCGATCAGCACCAGGTTCTCGGTGCCGGTCAGGTCTTCGTCGACCGAGGCGTACTGCCCGGTCAGGCTCACCATGGACCGGACCGCGTCGGCCTCGCGGACGACGTCCTTGCCGAAGACGCGCGCTTCTCCACCGTTGGGGCGGAGCAGGGTCGCGAGCATCTTCACGGCGGTGGTCTTGCCGGCGCCGTTCGGCCCGAGGACGCCGTACACGGTGCCGGCGGGGACCTTCAGGTCGATCCCGTCGACCGCCCGGTTCTCCCCGAACACCTTGACCAGCCCCGAGGCTTCGATGGCCAGTTCACTCATTTTCGTTTCCTTTCAGAAGCATTCAGCAGACGTAGGGGCGAGCGGCGCGCGCTTCGCGCAGGGCGAGACCCCACCAGGCGAGCTCGTCGAGCAGGGTGGTCACGGCCTGTCCCTGCCCGTCGCTGTCGAAGGGGGTGCCGTCGCGGGCGAAGGTGCCGTCGAGGAGGTTGAAGGCCACGGTGTCGCGCATGGTCACCGTGTGCAGTTCGGTGAAGATCGTGCGCAACTGCTCCACGGCGTAGAGCCCTTGCGAGCGGTAGCCGTAGGAGACGAAACCGACCGGCTTCGCGCGCCACTCGTCGTAGGCGCAGTCGATCGCCTGCTTCAGCGACGCCGGGAAACTGCGGTTGTACTCGGGGGTGACGACGACGAACGCCTCGGCCTCGTCGACCAGCCTCGCGAACCGCTTCATGTCCGACGTCGGATGCTCCGGCAGCCCCGTGGGCAGGTCGAAGTCGACCAGGTCGAGCACTTCGGTGACGAGGTCTTCCCGGTTTTCCGCCCGGCCGGTGAACCACTTGCCGACGGCGTCCCCCACCCGCCCCTCGCGGGTGCTTCCGATGATCACCGCGACCCGCAGTGGACTGGTGTCCATGACCGACCTCCTCTCGCTTCACCTCTTGGGCGCGAGAAAGCCGCCGGACTTTCGCTAGATCGGATCTAGCGGGCGCCCGGCGGCTTCGGTCGGTGATCTCGCTAGGCGTCCAGCGCGATCGCGATCGCGCCCAGCAGGGACGCGTCCTGGTCGAATTTCGCCGAGACCAGTTCCGGCGGGAACGGCACGGCTTGCGCGAGCCGCTCGCGCAGCGCGGGCAGCAGGATGTCGGCCGAGCGCACCAGTCCCCCGCCGACGGCGACGCGCTGTGGGTCGAGCGCGATGGCGAGGTTCGCGACGTGCATCGACAGTTCGTCGAGCGCAGCGCCGACCAGTTCCTTGGCCTGTGCGTTCTCCCTGGCGAGGCCGAACAGTTCACCCGCGGTCACCGGGCGGCCGAGCAGCACACTCGCCCGGCCGCCCAGCCCACGCCCACCGACGGCTTCCTCCAGTGGCGCCGCTCCACTGGCGAACCCGTCGGTGTCCTGCGGCGAGAGGAGGTTGTACCCGATCTCTCCCGCAGCGCCGTTGGCGCCGGCCAGCAGCCGGCCACCGACCAGGACCGCCGCTGCGATCCCGGTCCCCAGCGAGAGGAACACCGCCGGATCGGTGTCCGCCAGCGCCCCCCATCGCCATTCCGCGAGCGCCGCCGCCTTGGCGTCGGTGCCCACTTGGATCGGCACGTCCTCGAACTCGGCGGCGACGAGGTCGCGCAGCCGCAGTTCCTCCCAGCCCGGCACGTTGGGCGCGAGCAGGATGCGGTCCTCCAGCACGATGCCAGGGCTGACCACACCGATCGCGACGAGCCGGTCCGCGGCGCCTTCGTCGGCGAGCAGTTTCCGCGCGGCGGCGAGCGCGCGGCTCACCACCTGTTCGGCGCCCGCCTGCGCGTCGGTGTCCAGCCTCCGGGTGACCAGGAGGCTCCCGGACCGGTCGGCCAGCCCGATCGCGACCTTCGTGCCGCCGAAGTCGATCCCCAGGATCAGGTCTTCCCCCGTCACTTTCCGTTCCCCTCTGCCGCCCCTGCGAACGCTTCCTGAATTCCCTTGGGCCCGAACGGCCACACGCGCTCCGCCTTGGCATAGGCCAGGAACGCCGCCACGCCGAGCGCGATCCACCCCACCGAAAGCCCGATCGAAAGCCAGGTGGCGGAGAAGTAGATGTAGATCCAGCCGAGCAGCGCGATGACCGTCGGGATCGGGTAGAGCCCTTGCCGGTACGGCCGCTCCAGCTCCGGCCGCCGTCGCCGCAGCACGACGATCGCCGCGACCTGCGCGAGCGACTGGATGAGCACCAGCACCGTCACCGCCGCGTTGATCACCGCGGTCAGCGTGAAGAGCGAGCCGATCGCGGCGATGACGCCCATCGTCAGCACGCCGGCGGTCGGCAGGTTCAGCTTCGGGTGCAGCCTGGCGAACACCGGCAGGAACACCTTGTCGCGCGCCGCTTCGAACGGGACCCGCGAACCCCCGAGCAGGCCGGCGAACACCGAACCGATCGCGGCGATCACGATGAACACGGTGATGACCTTGGCCGCGCCCGTGCCCCACGCCTGTTCCAGCACGGTGGAGGCGACCGAAGTGGCGTTCTTCAGTTCCTCCAGCGGGATCGAGCCGAGCACCCCGAGCTGCAGCAGGAAGTAGAGGCTCATGATGCCGAGGATCGAGAGGATGATCGACCGTGGCAGCGTCCGGCCTGGGTCACGAACCTCGCCGCCGAGGTAGGCGCTGGTGTTGTAGCCGAGGTAGTCGTAGATGGCGATGATCAGGCCGGCGCCGAGCCCGGCCCAGAACGCGCCGCCGTCGAACGAGAACGCGCCAGGTGTGAAGGCGAACGCTTGCGCGCCGTCGAAATGGGTGAAGGCCGCGACGATCACCGAAAGGGCGGCGAACAGCATGATCCCGAACAGGACGGTGGTCAGCTTCCCGATCTCGCCGATCTTGCGGAACAACGCCAGCACGATCAGGACGATGACGCCGAGGCCGATGATCTTGCCGAGCGGCGTCGTCCCGCCGTCGTCGGCGACCCCGGGGACCAGGTATCCGAGGTACTGGACGAGCCCGATGATGCCGGTCGACATGATCAGCGGGATGAACAGCACCGCGCTCCAGGCGAACAGGAACGGCATGAGCCTGCCGGTACGGGAGCCGAACGCCTCCCGCAGATAGACGTAGGTGCCGCCGGCGCCGGGGAGGGCGGCGCCGAGTTCGGCCCAGATCAGGCCGTCGGCCAACGCGATGACCGCGCCGATGAGCCAGCCGAACATGGCCTGCGGGCCGCCGAGCGTCACCACCATCGCGGGGATGGTGACGAACGGGCCGATGCCGCACATCTGGGTCATGTTGATGGCGGTCGCCTGGAGCGGCCCGATCTTCCGCTCGAGCCCCGGCCGCGGGGATGAACTCAAAACGCGCCTCCCTGTTAGTTAGTAAAGTTTCTTAACATAATTTCGGGCGTGTCGGAAGGCCGGTCCGCAAAGTTGTCGTGCTCCGGTCCACCAAGCCGGGACGTATCAGGGAGCCGTGGGTCCGCGTCCTTGTCCGGAAGGACGTCTTCCCCAGGAACGGTGAGGTCCATGAAACGGCTGTTCAGCGCGGCGATGGCGATCGCCGCACTCGGGTTCGCGGCGGCCTGCGGCGGGACCGACGGGCGGGCCGGACACCGGCCGCACTGAAGACGCCCGTCCGCCTGGCGCCGTCGCCGGGAGCCCGATCAGGTAAAACAGCGACCTGCTCGGCACCGCCAAGAGCGCGATCGAGCAGAACCTCGAGCGTCTCCGCAAGAGTTCCGGCGGTGTGGCGTTTCGGTCGTGATCGTGGGCGAAGGGAACCGCATCCGCCCGAATCCGGTGAACCCGGGCGCGACGATCACGGTCCAGGCCAGTACGTCTTCGGCGTCGCGTTCGTGATCCCCAGACCGACGAGCTGCGCCTGGAATTCGGGCGTCCCGATGGGCCCCGCCGCCAGGCTGCTGACGCGGGTCAGCGCAGGTGGCGCTCCAGCCACTCGGTGACCGCTTCGTCGGCGAGCTTCGCGATCGGCAGCTGCGGCGCGGGATCGATGCCCGGGTCTTCGGCGAGCGGGTGGGCGAGACCGGGGAGGCGACGTAACCGGACGTCTTCCGACACCGCGTACCGGGCACGCACCGCGTCGACGAGTTCGTCGGCGTCCGCGCGGAACGCGGGGAAATCCTCTTCGCCGCTGACGACCAGCAGCGGAACCTGCGGTTCCCTGGCCGAAATTTCACCCGATCGTGCGACGAAGTCGAGCTGATCCGCCGCCTGGTTCGCTTCGTCCGTCCACGTATAGGGCTGTTCCAGCATGGTTTCCACCACGCCGACCAGCGACCGCGCCCGGACGGCGGGGTTGACCAGCGCGGCGGCCCGCACCGGGATCTCCCTGGTGGCCAGGATCGTGAGCGCCACGGCACCACCGAGGGAACCGCCGACGACGGCCATCCGCGAGGTGTCGAAACCGA
Organism: Amycolatopsis sp. NPDC043889; assembly: GCF_056435645.1. Taxonomy (NCBI): domain Bacteria; kingdom Bacillati; phylum Actinomycetota; class Actinomycetes; order Pseudonocardiales; family Pseudonocardiaceae; genus Amycolatopsis; species Amycolatopsis sp. NPDC043889. Next base: position 98,824 of record NZ_JBWKEC010000025.1, on the reverse strand, counting down.
AGCGTTCCCGCAGTTCAGCCAGTGCGGCGGGGAATTCCAGCGCCGCCTGCCGGACGAACGGGTCCGCGTAGGCGAGCACCGCGTCACGGACGGCCCGTTCGACCACCGCGTCCATGCTGCCGTCGACCATTCTCGCGCCGCACAACGGCATTCCGAGATACACCCGCCACGCGGGCACCCCGGCCAGCGGCAGCGCGGCCGCGAACGCGGCGTCGGTGCGGGGCGCGTCGATCATGTGCCAGGCGACGACCACCGGCGCGGAGCCGCTGACCTCGGCCGATGGCGGCAGGACGGTGAACGGTACCCCCGCCGCCGTGCCCGTGACCGGTTCTCCCACCGCTGTCCCCCCTCGCGTGCTGTCGATCTCCACGATATCCAGGACGCAGCGGAGGCGGACCTCGTTCCGCCACAAGCGAAACAGTATGCCCGCGGGGTCACCCCGACGCGCCGCGGAGGTGGTTGCGGATGACCGGCGGCGGCCGAATAGTGTTGCGGCCCGGCCCTTTGGAGGTGAACCGCCCGTGCCCGATGTCGACTACTACGAGGTGCTCGGCGTGGGAAAGGCCGCCTCGGTCAACGAGATCAAGACCGCGTACCGGCGGCTGGCGAAATCGCACCACCCGGACACCGGCGGATCCGCGCTCACCTTCCAGCTGGTCCGCGAGGCCTACGACACGCTCAGCGATCCGATGCGGCGCGCCGGCTACGACGCGGGCGGCCGCTCGGTGCGCGCCCCGATCCGGCCGCGCCCGCGGCGTCGCTTCGGCGAAGAACCGGGCTACGAGCCCGAACCGGTCGTGATCGATCCGGACGACCTCGAATGGTGGGAATTCGCCGCGCAGGACGCGCGCGTGCGGCTCGGGCGGCGGCGCGGGCCCGGGCACACCCCGGTGGTGGCGGCGGTCGGCGGGATGGTGCTGGTGCTGCTGCCGGTGCTGACCGGCGTCGGATTCTCGGCCCCCACGCTGATCGTCTGGCTGATCCTGACCGCCGGGACCGCGCTGCTCGTACAACGGCTCGCACGCGGCTACCTGGCGGCTTCCCGCGCCAAGACCCGGTTCGCCGCCGAATTCGGCGGGAAACGCGTGTTCGGCACCCCCGGCGTCGAAACCGACGAACTCGCCGAACGGCTCACCGCCGACCTGCTCGAGCGCTACCTGACCCGGCTGCCCGGCGCCCGGATCTTCCACGGCCTCTCGTGGCCGGATTCGGTGTTCGCCGACGTCGACCACGCCGTGTTGTGCGGAAAGCGGCTGGTGCTCATCGAATCGAAGCTGTGGCTGCCGGGGCACTACGAAACCGATGACGACGACCGTCTGCTGCGCAACGGCCGTGCCTTCCGCGGCGGTGGGAGCAGGCTGACCGAAAGCCTCGCCGAATACCGGCGGATCCTGCCGGGGGTCGCGTTGCGCGGGGCGATGATCGTGTACCCGAGCCGGACCGGTGAGATCACCACGGACCTCGAGGATCCCTCCCCCGCGCCACCCATGACGCCGGAACAGTTCCTGCACGAGATCGGCGGGTGGCTGGCGGCGGAGCCGTCCACTGTGGACTCGGCGACGATGCGGGTGGTGCGGGACCGGGTGGTCGGCACCGTCTGAGACAGCGGCAGCCCGCATTTCGTCCTCTGAATGCGGTAGTTGGCAACGTGAACTACCGCATTCAGAGGACGAAACGCATTCGGGGGCCAGCGCGTGAAGGCCCCCTTCCCTCAGCTGACCCAAGGGGAAGGGGGCCTTCACGCGCAAAAGAAGAACTACCGGACCGAGCGCTCCTTCTTGGCGCGCGCGGAACGGGTGCAGACCTCACCGACGTCGACCGTCTGGCCTCGGTCGATGTAGACGTCCGCCAGCCCGACGAGCTTGCCCTTCGGCGACGTACAGGTCAGCTGGTACGCCTCCTTGGGGCCGTAGGTCGGCGGGATCGGCGACTGGAACGACACTCCGCCGGTCCAGTCGTCCACAGCGGACGGATTCGCCTGCGAGTAGTTGACCAGCACGGCCGTGTAGTCCCCGGCGGGCGGGTCGTACAGGATCGCGTGCTCTTCCGTGGTCGAACCGTTCGCCGACGACGACACCATGTTGCCCGCGGAGTCGAAGACGTACAGGTCCCAGTCCGTGTCCTGGCTGGCCCACTTGACGTCGACGCTGAACTTCCCGTTGTCGACCTTGGGGAGCCCGTCGACGTGGAACGTGAAGCTCTCCGAAGCCGGGTCGGCCGGGTAGTTCGTGTTGATCGCCGGGACCCCGGCCGGGTTGACGGCCTGGATCGCGGGCTGCGCCGGACCCTGTGGCTCGCGGCCGTAGCGGCCCGCGACGTAGGGCCGGGTCGACGGGTTGATCGACCACGCGAACCGGCCGCCGGTGGAGGACAGCGACGAGTTCAGGTCGTCGGTGACGTAGATCGGCGGCTTCGTCGAGCCGTCCGGCTGCACCACCGGCGAGGTCGGCGTCTGGAACGTCTTGTGCAGCTTCAACTGGTAACCCTTCGGCGCCGTACCGATCAGCGTCGAATGGGCCGCCGGGTCGGCGGTGTTGGCCAGCATGTCGATGAACGCGGCCCGGTTGCCGCCCTTGCCCGCGCCCGCCGCGGGGGCGACACCGGTGTACTCGGCCACGACACCGTCGGCGAACGGCGGGTGGAACTCGTTCGGGCCGACCTCGAAGGTGAAGCCCCAGCCACCGGTGGCCCAGTACGACCAGTCCTCGGTCGAGCCGGTCGTGTCGTAGAGCGCCCACGACGGCTGGCTGGTGTACCCGTTGCGCGAGGCCATCTTGTCGCCGAGCGCCTTGTACGCCGGCTCGTCGAGCGGCGGGCGGACGGCGGCGACACCCGGGACACGCAGCACCAGGTTGGAGTAGGTGTGCAGCGTGATCAGGTTGGTCACCTGGCGGTTGGACACGATCGAGCGGATGTTCTGCGTCTCGGGCTCGGAGAACGGGCCGGAACCACGGAACGTGTCACTGCGCCACAGGGTCGACGCGCCGGCGCCGCCCCAGAAACCCGCGTAGTTGCGGTTCGGGTCGGTTCCGCGTTCGCGGCCCGCGGGGTTGGCCTTGCAGACACCGGTCGCGAATTCCTTGGGCGAGTCGTTGACGTTGCAGTTCTTGCGCTTCATTTCATAGTCGAACCGCGAGAAGTCACCCTTGGGCTCGGCCTCACGGGAGATTTCGAAGCCGTCGGGGTTGACGATCGGCACGATGATGTTGCGCGTCCGGCCGACCAGGCCGCGGATCTCGGCGTTGCCGCCGGTGTAGCCCTTGACCAGCTCGTGGGCCCATTCCATGGCGTGCTCGCCCGCCGGCCACTCCCGGGCGTGGTGCACGCCCATGGTGAAGTTGACGGGTTTGCCGTCCGCGATGTTCTTGACGTCGCTCGCGACCTCGAGGCCGATGACGTCACGGCCTTCCCAGGTCGGCTGCGGCAGCGTGAACGCCGTGACGAGCTTGGGGTTCTTGCGGGCCAGTTCCTTGACCTCGAACTGGTAGTCGTAGAGGTGCCGGTAGCTCGTACGCCCGGACGGCAGGGTGGAGCCCGGCGTCTTCGCGGCGTACTCACGGTCGGTCTTGGCGTTCTGGATCGACTTGGCCGAAAGGTCGGCCTCGACCACCTTCGACTTGAAGCCGTTGTCCGCCAGCGTCTTGCGGTCGGCGTCGTTGGCGAGGACGACCTCCACGCCGCTGGCGTCGGCCTTCTCGGTGACGTCGAGGCCGAGCCGGAGCAACTTGTCCTTGTCCTGCTTGGCCGGGGTTTCGACGCGGACCAGCTCGGCGCGCTGCGGCGCGTGCGCGGCACTGGTCGGTGTCCCCTGCGGCGTGAGGGCCAGGAAGTCGACCCCGAGCAGCGCGTCGCGCGTCTTGCCGTCGTACCGGCAGGTCTGCACGACCAGCTTCTGGTCCTTCTTCACGAAGCCTTCGGCGAGTTCGTGGCTGCGCAACGCGGCGGACGCGGCGACCACGGCGCCGGTGTCCTTGTCGAAGACCGCGAGGTCCCAGTCGCCCTCGGCGCCGCCACGAGGCGCGATCCGCGCCTGCAGCAGACCGTCCACTGTGGACGTGAACTCGCGCCGGTCGGTACCTGCCGTGCCCGGCTTCTGGAGCGCGGCGAAACAGGAACGCGCCACGGCCTGGTTGGCCCGGACCACGTTGTCCGCGGCCACCGCCGTCGTGGCCGACGGAAGTGCCACGAAGGTGCCGGCGAGCACCAGGGTCGCCGCCGTCCATCCCGCTCTTCGCCGGTTTGGTGAATACCCCACAGACTGACCTCCTTGGACAGTCCGGTGACCGGGTGAGGTCACCGGTAGCGAGACCCTAGACCCGGGACACCGCCGGAGGGACCCGCCACAAGTCGCCTGCACCCCTTTCGGCCCAACGATCTCACCGACCGTGCCGGAACGATCACCGGCGTATGCGCCGCGGGTGGGGGTCATCCTGTCGATTCCGACAGGAAAGCCTAAGAAAACCTTCAGGTTGGGTGGTTACCTTTCAACCATGACGACGCCCCAGGTCACCACCAGGTCCCCGCTGGCCCTGCTGGCCGCCGTGGCCTCGGTCGCCGGCGGAGCGCTGCTGATCCTGCTCCTGCAGATCCTCCCCGCCACCAGCGACATCAGCCCGGTCCGCCGCACCATCAGCGAATACGCGCTCAGCGAGAACAAGTGGATCTTCGACGTCGCGGTCCTGCTGGTCGCGCTGGGCTCGGCGATCGGCTTCGGCGCGCTGATCCGCCGCAAGCACCTTCCCGTGCTGTCCGCGGCCTCGGTCTTCTGCGCTCTCTGGACGGTGAGCCTGGTGGTGATCGTGGCGTTCCCCAAGAACAACTGGGCGATCGGGCCGAGCATCGGCGGGACGGTGCACCGGATCGCGAGCGTCGTGGCCTTCGTCTGCCTGCCGCTGGCCGTGTGGTTCGCGGCGAAGGCCGTCTTCCCCTCCTCCCGCGCGCGGCGCGCCGTGACACGGGTGCTCGCGGTGGCGGCCTTGGCCTGGTTCGGTGTGATCCTCGGAGCGATCGTGATCTCGATGAACGGTGGCGAGCCCTGGTGGCGGGCGATCCCGCTCGGGCTGGTGGAGCGCGCGATGGCGCTGACCGGGCTGCTCGCGCTGGCGTCGCTGCTCATCCCCGCGCGTGTGGTCACCGCACCGGTGACCGAGCAGGCCGAAGCACTGGAGACAGCGTCCTGAACGCCGAACGCCTCGCCCGCGCCTGGGACGAAGCCGCCGACGGATACGAGGCGTACTACGTCCCCCGGTTCGCGCCTTGGGTCTCCGCGGCGGTGCGCGCCCTGCCCACCGAACTGCCCGACGGCCCCGTCTTCGTCCCGTGCTGCGGGACCTTCCCGGAACTCGACGTGCTCAGCGGGCACCTGCCCGGCCGCGAGATCGCCGGCATCGATCTGTCCGCCGGCATGGTCGCGAGGGCAAGGCGACGGGCCGCGGGCGATCCACTCGTACGCGTCGTCGAGGGTGACGCCTCGGAACTCGAACCGGCCTCGGCCGCCGCGGTCGTTTCGGTCTTCGGCCTCCAGCAACTCCCCGAGCCCGACGCCGCACTCCGGTCCTGGGCAGCCGCGCTGCGCCCGGGCGGCGTGCTTTCGGTCGTCTACTGGCCGCACAGCACCGAACCGGGCGGGCCGTTCACGGTGCTGTCCGACGTGCTCCGGGAACGTGTCCCCGCCGGCGACCGGTCCTGGGAGGAACGGCTCGTACCCGCGCTGGAGGGCGCCGTGCTCGAACGGGACGAGCCTTTGTCGTTCCCGATGGTCCACCCCGACGCGGACACGTTCTTCACCGCGCACACCCGGTCAGGGCCGATGCGGCCGCTGGCGGACGCGCGCGGCGAAGAGTTCATCGCCGAGATGCGCGCGGAATTCCTGCGAAGGTCCCCGGCAGGGGAATGGCGGCACCGTCCGACTGCCCGGCATATCGTCGCGCGGGCGGCAGACCGGGCTTGACCTCGTCCTCTGCCGCGTCCTTGCGCAAGCGTGCGGTACAGACCGAAAGGTGCACGACGTTGGCGCGCTTGTGATGGCGGTACACGTGGACGTCGGAGGCGAAGCACGCCGCGGCCAGCAAGGCCCGCCGCTGCTCGATGCGCTCATAGCCGACGCCTGCCGGGCAGAACACGGTGACCTCGACCTCGTCGCCGCGCGGTTTGGTCCACAGGATCACCGGCAGCTTGCCGTCGAGCGTGCACACCCGGGCACGGGCGAACCCGGTCCGCAGCCGGTGCTGCACGACGATCGAGCGGAGCCGGTCGCGGAGGAATCGCCGCGCCGAGCGCCAGTAGAACAGCCAGTTCGCGGCACCGAACAGCACGACCGCGCCCCAGATCGGGCCGACCGCCTGGAAAAGCGAGATCAGCGCGTACGGGAGGACGAGTAGCGCGCCGATCTCGTATCGCCAGTGATAAAGGGTGGTGACCGGGTTCGGCCTCCTGACCACCGTGATCTCCCTGGCCAGCTCGGCGATCGCCTGGGGTTCCTGCCAACGGCTCATGGCCTTCCTCCTGTCCGTCCGGCGGTTTGCTCGGCGGCCACGGCCGCCGCGGGAATGGAGCGGACGACACCGGCACCGGCGCAGTCCGGGCAAACGGCGTCCTCATAGGGCCACCACCCCGTGCCTCCGCACGGCGCGCAGGCGTGGACGGTGTCCCAGCGGGGATCTCGGTAGACGCGGCGCCTGCTGTCCGGCACCCGCGTCACCTGCCAGCCGCGAGCGGCCGCGCGCGTGTCCTCGCCGGTCGCGAAGAGCCATTCGTGGAAGCGTTCGAGAAGTCGATCGAACCAAGATCGGGGCGCTGCCATGTGGTTCTCGTGGTGGGACATGAGGTTCACCCCCGATACTGCGAAGCGCGGACTCGGGTCGGCACACACGACGCCTACTCGGGCATTCGTGTGGCCCGCAGGCGACGCGAACAGGTCAGATGCGCAGCGTCACATTCAGATGGCTGACAGCATCCGTTCTCCGGTCGTGCCCGGGTCGGACCGGTCCTCGTGGCCGGGTGGGTCACGCACACCAGGACCAGGTAGAACTGGGTCTGCCGCGACACTCGACACCTTGTGACACGACGTTGACCCACGCGCCAGCACGGTCCGATTCCCTTGCTGTACTCTCGCTGTTGTGTGCACGTTCAGTCACCGCCCTACATTGCCTACCAAAGGTAGGTAAGCCTGTGTCTAGTGCCTACATGAAGCCTACATCGGCCGGGCAGGGGCCGGTAAGCCCTGATGCGGAAACCGTTACCGCGTCGGGTGTCGGACGTGAGCTGCGGCGGCTGCGCAAGGCCGCGGGCGAAACGCAGGCGGAGACCGCCCGGATCATCGGCGTCACCAGGGCGAACCTGACCCAGTGGGAGACCGGGAAATACCTGCCGTCGGCGCACAACGCGCGTCAGCTCGACGATCACTTCCGCGCCTCGAACGCGCTGTTCACCCTGGTGGAGACGGCCCGTTCACCCCAGCACCACACTCCGCCCGCCCTCGGTGACGCCGCCGTCGTCGACACCTCGCGGTCACTGCTGGAGGTCTTCCACACTGTCGGCGCCAAACTCGCCGAGCGCCTGATCCGGGACGAGCACGGGAAACCGCTGGGCTGGCGGCACAACCTGCAGAAGAGCACCGGGCCGAAGGCGCTCAGCACCGCGTACGGGATCAACACCATGCTGGTGGTAGGCGATCCCTACATCGACCTACATACGCTTGCCGAAGACCTGTACCGGCTGCAATCCGCCCAGGGCTGGCGGGGCCGCGCGGGCGGCAAGCGGCCGGAGACGACCGCTTCCGTGGTGGATGCGCTCTTCCGCACCAGCACCATGTCCGCCGACGAAGGGCTGGAACAGCTCGAAGGGTCACTCGACCCGTACAGCAGGACCCGCCCCTACCTGTTGTCCGCCGTGTTGCACACGGCGGTCCGGCTCCGGCCGGACGCCCCGCTGACCGACCGGCTGATCGACGCCCTCCTGGCGGCCCGGCTCGACTTCGACGGCTCACAGCTGTGGCCGGAGAAGAACGAGGCCGGGCTCGTCGCCCCGGAGGCTTCGGTGGTGCACACCGCACGATCGGTCGTCGCCTTGCGGGAAGTCCTGCGCAGCCGCGAAGATCGCAATGACGTCCGAGAGGCGGCCGACGAAGCCACACAATGGCTCATCGACCGGTCGCATTCGGACGATGGCGTGGCCGAGGATCTCGAAAGGCCTCGTCCCGACGGAGAAGGAACGACCCGGATCATCATCCGGCACTTCACCGCAGCCTGGATCGTCCAAGCGCTCGCCACCGCACCCTTCCTGCCACTCCCCCGGCTGAACCGGGCGCTCGGAACCCTTTGGGAGCGCTACGACGCCGATCAGGGACTGTGGGCCTGGGGAAGCGGCGACCTACCCATCTGGCAGACGTTGGACGCCGTCACCGCGCTCCGCGCGGCCGCCTTGGCCGCCGCCGGGCCCCCGCTCAGCCCTCCAGGAACTCCAGGAACTCCATGATCGACACCCCGCCCTCGACCCTCACGGCCGCGCCCGCGTTCCTCCGTAAGATCACCGGCAGCCGCCCCGGCCACGGCGACGCGGACCTTCCCTGGCTGCGCACGGTCGCGCACCGGGTACAGGATTCCCCCGGCACCTTCCTTTCGTGGCTCGAAGAAATCCTCGGCGACGAGGAAGCCGTCCGAGTCGCGGCGAAGCGTTCCTACTGGCATCCGAACGGATTCGCCAAAATGGTGCTCCACGCCTCTGCCGATTTCCGCATCCGGCTCCATGTCTGGCCGGAATCCGCGGAGCCGTCCCGCGGCGAGTCCAATCCGCACAGCCATCGGTGGGAATTCGCTTCGACCATCGTCGCGGGCGAAGGCCTGCACATGGTCGAGTTCCACGAAACGACCGAAGGCGGGAAGCCGTACGCCCGGTACCGCTACGGCGCCGATCCGGCGAATCCGGCCGCGTTGCTCGCGGACGGCGATGCCCGGCTCACCGCGGAGAAGACCCCGCACGTCCGGCTCGGCGACGTCTACTCGTGCGACACCGCCGTCGTGCACACCGTCCGGCCCATCGAAGCGGGATTGACCGCGACCGTGGTGGTCCAGGGACCGCACCGCACCAGCACCACGGTCGTGTACTGCGAGCCCGGCGAGTCCGACGACCAGCCCAACGGCGAACTGACCGAGACCGATTTCCGCGTCCTGGTCGGCGCCGTCGCGAAAGCGGTGGCGTCATGCCGTTGACCTGGCCCGCCCCACGCCGCGGGATCCTGACCGACCGGGCCATCAAACGCGCGCACCGCACCGGGGAACTCGCGATCACCCCGTTCGAGCCCGGCCTCGTCCGTCCCGCCGCGATCAGCCTGCGGCTCGGACGTCAGGCGTTCGCGCTGGAATCGACCGGGACCGTCGACATCGCCGACCGGAGCACGTATCCGGAGCTCCGGCCGAAGGAACTCGACGCCGAAGGCAGGCTGCGCGTCGAACCCGGCGAAGTCGTTCTCGCCCCGACGCTGGAGAAGATCGGGCTTTCCGAGAAGCTCGCCGGGCTCGTCGACGGCACGAGCGACTACGCGCGGCTCGGCATCAGCGTCGTCCTGTGCGGTCAGGTCAGCCCTGGCTTCGGCAACGAGACCGGCGCCGTGCTGACCCTGGAAATCGTGAACCACCTGCGGCATCCCGTACTCCTGCACCCCGGAACGCGGATCTGCAACCTGATGCTGTTCGCTTCCACCGGAAGCGAACAGCCCTACGGCACGATGCCGAACAACTACTCCAGCGACCACAACGTCGCGCCGTCCCGATTGGCGGATCATGTCGGGCGTAACTGAACTCTCGCCGATCGGCGACGGCGTCCGGCTCGGCGACCTCGGCGAGCACGCGATCCTGGAGCACATCCTGCGGCCGCGCTACGGCGGTGTCCGCGGGTTCGGGGACGACTGCGCGGTCCTCGACGCCACGGAAGGGCTTCGCGGCGAGCTGGTCGCCACCACCGACAGCTGCCCGACGCCGCTGGTCACCATCCTGGGTGAAACGGACCCCTACCACGCCGGATGGCTACTGGCGACGATCAACCTCTCCGATCTGGCCGCGGCCGGGGCCACCCCGCTCGGCCTGGTCGTCAACTACACCCTGCCGAAGACGACCACCGCGGGCGAGTTCCGGCGGCTTCTCGACGGCGTGGACGACTGCACGAAGGTGCACGGCACCAAGGTCGTCGGCGGCGATCTCCGGGACGGCCCGGTCCGGCAGCTCACCGCGACCGCGATCGGCCGGTGCGTCCCCGGCGGGCGGCTCGGGCGCGCGGGCGCCGAAGCCGGCGACCGTCTGCTGCTGGTCGGTTCGCCCGGCTATCTCTGGGCGTACGCGCTGCTGGTCGAAAAGCAGGCACAGCTTCCCGGACCTCTCTTCGCGGACATCCGTGAGCGCGCCTGCCGTCCGATGGCCCAGGTGGCCGCTGGCAGGATCCTCGCCACGGCCGGGCTGGCACGCGCCGCCATGGACGTCTCCGACGGTCTCTTCCCGACCGTGCGAACCCTGTGTGGCGCCAACGGTCTCGGCGCGCGGATCACCACGGACTTCCGGCTGGACGACGCGCCCGCCGACGTCTGCGCGCAGTCGGGACTCGACCGGTTCGAGCTCGCGCAGGCCTGGGGCGACTGGACGCTCGTGGTCGCGGTGCGGGCGCAGGATGTCGCACTCGCCAAGAAGATCCTCGCCGGTGAAGGCGTCGCGGCACAGGAAATCGGCTCCCTCGTGCCCCGCGAGGAAGGCATTTCGCTGGACGACGGCGAACGCTGGGAAGGGATCGCGCAGGAGCGGTTCTCGCCCAGTTCCTGGCACGGCGGCGAGGTGCCGAAGCTGATCACCGAGGTTCTCGGCAGGCGCGCGGGCTGAGCCCCTGCGGGCGCGGAAACGATTGTTCCGCGCCCGCATTCACCAAAGGGCGCCTCAAAAGACATTGACAGTACCGGCGTCGATGCCGTTCCGTGAATACGGAAGATCACCGGGGTTCCACGGTCGCCCGAAAACACGGGCGGCGCGGGCGTCACGCAAGGCTACGGTCGCCGCCATGAAGGAACGAATGGACCAGCCATCGGTAAATCCCACCACGCTTATGTCGCCGTGTGTCAGCGGGATGCCGCTTCTCCACCCTTGGGAACACCCGTTCAGCCCAGAGCGTTCCTGCTAGGATAAAACGTAGGATGTTTGGCCGGTTTTCGCCATGCGAGCATCATATCCATTGCGCATACGGGGGTACCATGAAGTTGCGTATACTTGGCCGTCTCTCAGTGACCGTGAATGGCGTTGACTACACGCCGACGGCACCCAAGTTACGACACCTTCTCGCATTGTTCATGATTAACTCCAACGAAGTCGTTTCGGCGGACTGCTGCATCGACGAATTGTGGCCGACGGACCCGCCCAAGAGTGCGTTGTCGACGCTGCAGACCTATACGCTGCAGTTGCGCAAGATCCTCCGGTCCATTCCGGTGAGCACCACCTCGCCGGACGCGACACTGGAACTGCGCACCCGGCACCAGGGGTATCAACTGGTGGCACCCCGGGAGAGCCTCGACAAGGAACTCTTCGACAGACTGGTCGAAACGGCGAGGGAAGAACTAGGACGGGACAACGTGCGCCGGGCCGCCACGCTCTTCCACTCCGCGCTGCGATTGTGCGAGGAGCCCGTTCTCGCCGACGTACGCCAGGGCCCCTCGATCGCCGCCTACCGGCTGGAAATCAAGGAGACCAGGTTCAGCGTCCTCGGCGAGCGCATCGACGCCGATCTCAGGCTGGGAAGGCACCGCGCGGTGATCGCCGAACTGCGGCAGCTCATGTGCGCCCATCCGATGGACGAGAACATCCACGCCCAGCTGATGGTGGCACATTATCGTTCCGGCCAGCGCGCGGAATCGGTGATGGTCTTCCATCGGCTCCGCCGCACTCTCGCCGAAGACCTGGGACTGGAACCCAGCCCACAGACGAAAAGGCTGTTCGAGGCCATTCTCAAAACCGACAAACTGCCCACCGGCGAAGTGCCGGACAGCCTGTCCGGCCTGCGGCTCGCCTGATAATCGTCGACCCGATGAGGAGGTAGCGGACTCGCCAACGAGAACGACACCTTCCAGCTGTCCATAAGGGACCTTTCCCGAGGGGACGGCGCCCGATTAGCCCGATTTGCATGATTTCGCGACGGGGTAGTGAGTGACAAAGAGGGTTAGAACCCAATGCCACGTAGCTTAAGGGGCGCCTTCGGCCCTGGTCGTGGGTCGGGTTGGTCGTGAGTGGCGTTTCGGGTTAGAACCCGAAACGCCACTCACGACCCCTCGCGAAATCGCCCACCCGGGCATCACTCAGACATTGAGTCAGCGAAAATGTCCTTAGTGGACACTCAGGGGCGCGGCCGGCTCCTGTCGGCCAGGGCAACCGAGCGCGTGACCTGCGGCAACCCTCACCGCTTACGATCAAGACCCCTACCCAAGATCAACTTAAGCTACGTGGCATCGGATTAGAGCCACCCTTGCCACTCACGACCTCCACGCGAACCCACACATAGGCATAAAGCGGACATCCAAACGGCCGAAATAGTCCTTTGTGGACACTCGGAGCACGGCAGGAACCCGCCGGCCGGTCAAAACCATGCCACAAGGCCTCCTTCCCACCTTATAGGGGCCTTCGGCTCACCTGACCGCGGATCCCGGTAGTGGTAATCGTCAACCTAGTACTGGCATTACCAGCTTACCGAGGTTGTCGGCCGCGACGGTTCCGCCATAATGGGTAGGTGCAGGCAAGGAAGGAACTCAGCGATTTCCTGCGGTCCCGGCGCGATCGGCTGCGGCCGGAGGACGTGGGACTGACGTCCGTCGGCCGTCGGCGCACCCCGGGCCTGCGCCGTACCGAAATCGCCCACCTCGCCGGGATCAGCGTCGATTACTACGTGCGGATGGAGCAAGGCCGTGACGGGCGCCCGTCGCCCACGGTCTTGGAGGCGCTGTCGCGGGTGCTGGGTCTCGACGAAGACGAACGCGGTCACCTGTACACCCTCGCCCGCTCGGAACCGGCGCCCCGGCGCGAGAACTCCGACGAGGAGGTCCGGCCGAGCGTGCGCAGGCTGCTCGAGCTGCTCAACCCGAGCACACCCGCGTTCGTCGTGGGGCGGCGTATGGAAGTCCTCGCCTGGAACGATCTCGCGGTCGCACTGCTCACCGATTTCGAGGCCTGCCGTCCCCCGTTGCGCAATATGGTGTGGCACGGTTTCTGCGATCCCGCGGCCCGGCAGTTGTACGTGGACTGGGAACAGATGGCCCGGCAGGAGCTGGCGCACCTGCGGGTGGCGGTCGGCCGCTACCCGGACGATCCCGGCATCGTCGCGCTGGTCGGGGAACTGTTCCTGAAGAGCGAGGATTTCCGGCAGTGGTGGGAGAACCACGACGTCCAGGACCGGAGCCACGGCCTGCGGGAGTTCGATCACCCGTTGGTCGGCAGGCTCGAATTGCACTATGAATCCCTCGCCGTCCCCGGCGTACTCGACCAGAAACTCGTGACCTACACCGCGGACAAGGGCAGCCCCTCCCAGGCCGCTCTCGACACGCTCGCGGCGGCGGCTGCCGAGACGAAGCGTGCGCACGGGGAGCGCGATCCCGCGCCGAGCGGCTGACTTCCGTCGATTTTCGCCCGATTCTTCAGCGTGCGCTGCCAGCCTGGCTGCAGGGAGACTCCCGCACCGCTCGAATGCCGGATGCGGAGCCCGGAGCCAAAGGCAGGTACTTCGGACACGACACGCTAGGCGGGCAGATGTCAGTCACTCTTCTCACCGGGAAATCACTACGCATGGCGCGCCTTTCCCGGCGCGCCGACAACAGATACCTCTTCGTGCCGCTCGACCACTCGATATCCGATGGGCCCATCGGCACCGCGGCGGCTTTCAATCGCTTGATAGAAGACATCTCGGACGGCGGCGGCGACGCGATCGTCGTGCACAAGGGCCGCGCGCGAATGGTCGATCCGGCCTCGCTGGGCGATTGTTCCCTCGTGGTACACCTTTCCGCCAGCACCACGCACGCCAGCGACCGCGACGCCAAAGTGCTCGTCGGTGGCGTCGACGAAGCGGTGCGGCTGGGCGCGGACGCGGTCAGCGTGCACGTCAACATCGGATCCGAGACCGAAGCAGCGCAACTGGCGGATCTGGGCGCCGTCGCTTCGGCCTGCACGAACTGGGGCATGCCGTTGCTGGCCATGATCTACCCCCGTGGCCCGCGGATCAGCGATCCGGGCGATCCGGAACTGCTCGCGCACGTGGTCGGCATCGCGGCCGACCTCGGCGCGGACATCGTCAAAACGGTGCTCGCCTCCCCCGTCGAGCGGATGGCCCAGGTAGTGCTGAGCTCACCGATCCCGGTCGTGGTCGCGGGCGGTGCCGCCGCCGAAGGAGGCCTCGCCGAGTTCGCCACCTCGGCGCTGGCGGCGGGTTGCCGGGGCGTGGCCGTGGGCAGGCGGGTCTTCGAAAGCCCCGACCCGCGCCACGCCGTGCGTGAACTGGCCGCGGCGATCCACGGCCCTCAGACGACCGACTCCCTGCGCAAGGAACTGGTTGGTGCCCCGTGAAATTCGCCTGGATCGATCTCCGTACCGTGCCCGACGCCCAGCGAGAGGCGGTCGTCGACGCGGCCGTGCACGCGAGGGTGGACGCCTTGGTGCACGACGACGTGCGGCTCCTCGACACCCTTCCCGCGACAGTCAAACGCGTTCTGGTCCGGCCGGACCAGAACGGCGCAGGCGAGGGTTTGGTGCACCTCCGCGCCGTGGGCGGGGAAGCCGACCTGAACGCCCTCAAAAGCGCCTGGTACGACGAAAAGACCGACATCGCCGGACTGGTGCATGTGCGTGACGACGCGACGCTGACCCTTGCCTGCGAATCCGCGCGCTCACTGCCCTACACGGTGGTGGAATTCCGCGACCCGACGAAGATCCCGCTCGAAATCGTCATCGCGGCCGCGGACGGCTCGCCAGGGCAGCTGATCTGCCAGGCCGCCGATCTCGAAGAGGCGCAGATCATCGTGGACGTCCTCGAAAAGGGCTCCGAAGGTGTGTTGCTGGCGCCTCGCGACGCCAACGACGTCTTCGGCCTGATGGAGATCTTGCGGGACAAGACACCACAGCTGAGCCTGACCAAGCTGACCGTCGAGTCGATCGAGCACTGCGGGCTCGGCGACCGGGTCTGCATCGACACCTGCACCCATTTCGGCGAGGACGAGGGCATGCTGGTCGGCTCGTACTCTCAGGGTTTCATCCTGTGCTGCAGCGAAACCCATCCGTTGCCCTACATGCCGACGCGGCCGTTCCGGATCAACGCCGGGGCGTTGCACTCCTACGTGTTCGGGCAGGACAACCGGACGAACTACCTGAGCGAGCTCAAGGCCGGAAGCACGGTGCTCGGTGTCGGCGCCGACGGCCGGACCCGCCGCATCGTGGTCGGGCGGATCAAACTCGAGTCCCGGCCGCTGTTGAGCATCAAGGCCGTTTCCGAAGAGGGCGTCGTCGTCAACCTGATCGTCCAGGACGACTGGCACGTGCGGGTCCTCGGTCCCGGTGGCACGGTGCTCAACGTCACCGAGCTCACGCCGGGCACGCAGGTACTGGGCCACCTGGCCACCGACCAGCGCCATGTCGGCTGGCCCGTCGGCGAATTCTGTCTGGAAAAGTGACCTCCGCCGGTCCCGCCCGGACGGCGAACCGGGCGGGACCGGCCTTCGGACGGTGGTGGGCATGAAAACGCGATCCTGGTGGGGAGAGGACCTTCTCGGCCGCGGTGCCGACGACGAACTCTGGGCGTACGGGGAACATGCCGTCACCCGCGGCCGCCTCCGCGCGGAGGTGGCCTGGCTCGCGGGCGTGTACCGCCATCACGGCATCGGGGCGGGTACCACGGTCGCCCTGCACGGGACCCCCAGTTTCACCCAGTTGTGGTCCGTGTTCGCGTTGTGGGAGCTGGGTGCGCAAGTCGCCCTGGTCGAGCAGAAGACCTGCCTCGCCGAGATGACCTGTCTGCTCGGCCGGTGGCGTCCGCGGTATTTCGTCACCTTCGGCGGCAGCGGGCGCAGGAGCCGCCCGTTCACCGATGAATGCGAAGTGCTGGTGAGGCGGCTGCCCGACGGCGAACCCGCCTCGACCGGCCACTGTCTGCTCCAGCTCTCCTCGGGTACCACCGGAACGGGGAAGCTCATCGGCCGGACGCCGGAGTCGATCCTCGCCGAGCTCGGGCGGATCGCGGCGGTGGAAGGCGTTCCCGGACCGGGGGAACGGGTGCTGCTGCTGAACTCCCTCGCGCATTCCTTCGGCATGGTCGGTGGTGTCCTGCACGGGCTCGACACCGGGGCTTCCCTGCTGTTCCCCGCCCGCTCGTCGGCGGTGCGGACAGCGGACGTCGTCCTCGGTGAACCGCGGGACTTCGCGCGGCTCAGCGAAGAAACCGTCGCCCCTTTCACCTCGCTGCGCGCGGCGGTCTCCAGCGGAGACGTCCTGCATCACGATGTCTTCGACCGCTTCCTGGACCGGCACGGTGTGCGCATCGGCCAGGCCTACGGCACCACCGAGACCGGCGTGATCGCGATGGACGTCGCGGGCCGGTTCGCGATCTCCGGTGTCGGGAAACCGGTCCCCGGGATCCGGGCCCGCGTCGCGGACGGCGTGCTGGACGTGCACCTGGCCTGTTCGCCGTACGTCATCGAGGCCGACCCCTGGTTCGGTGGCTGGCTCTCCACCGGTGACCGGGTCCGGCGGGACCCGGTCACCGGCTCGCTGCAGCTCCTCGGCCGGACCGAACGCGCCGGCGGGGACCACCGGGATCTGGACCTGCTCGAGATCGAACGGGTACTGGCGGCGCACCGCGAGGTCACCGACGTGATCGTTCTCGGTTCCGACGTCATAGAGGCCCACGTGGCCGGAACGACGGCGCTGGACCCGGATCACCTCGGGTCGTGGTGTCGCCGGCTTCTGGGAGCGGAGAAGACACCATCGCGTTACCACGTCCTTCCCGCGCTCCCCCGCACCACCAACGGAAAGTATCTGCGGGACCGGAACGCGCTCCGGACCGCCGGACGGTCTCGGTGACTATCCGGCGGAGATGAGGTCCGCGGCGAGACCGGCCGGTGTCGCCGCGGGCCCTTCCAGCACCGGATCGGCGAGCAGGATGGCCGTCTGGAGTTCGCTCAGCGCGCGGGAGCCTCTCTCGGCGGTGGCCAGGAATCGTTGATACACCGCCAAGGCGTCGGCCTGCCTGCCGCTGCGGTAGAGCGCCGTCATCAGATACGCGGTGAGCTGTTCCTCCGCCGGATGCCGGTGTACCAGTGCGGCGAGCTTGCCGAGCACCTGGCGATGACGGCCCAGCCGGAGCGCCAGGTCGGCGCAGATCACGACGGCCTCCATGCGCTTCGATCGCAACCCGACCAGCGTCCGCTGGGTCCCTGGCCCGGTCTTGACGTCGACGAGTGCCTCGGTGCGCCACAGATCCAGTGCCTCGGTGATCACCCTGGCCGCTTCGCCGAGTTTCCCGTCCGCGCGCCGGATCCGCGCGAGCGCCACGAGCTTGTCGAACCGGTCGAGATCGAGTTCCATCGGCTCGGTGGTGAACAGATAGCCCGCGTCGGGACCGGCTCCAGTGGTACGCAGACGTCCCGCCGCGGGGCCGAGAGCCTTGCGCAGCTGCAGGATGTGCGTGTGCACGGTCGACACCGAACAGGTCTTCGATGCCCCGTCCCCGAGCTCTCTGGCGCACTGGGTGACGCTCACCTCGTGGTTGGCGTTCAGCAACAGCAGCGCCAGCAGCGTCCGCTGCTTCGGCGCCGAAGGCACGATCGGCCTTCCGTCGTGAACCACCTCGAGCGGGCCCAGCAAAGCGATCCTCACGGTGACTCGACTCCCTTCGATCTCTGTACTGGCAGTGATCCGGCGGTCCACGCCGCTCATCCGGTGACCGGGGTGCTCACCTCCGGCGCCCGATCGTCGGTGCGGCGGCCGAACAAGGCGGCGGTGAAGAGCGCGCCCACGACCACGGTGCAACTGATGACCAGGTAGACCGCGTGATATGTGGACAGGCGTTCGGACTGCTCCCCCGCCCCGGAGAGCGCCGAGGCGAACGCCACCAGTGCGGCGATGCCGACGCTCGAGCCGATCTGCTGCGCGGTGATGTTGAACGCGCCGGCGACGCCGTGCCGCGCACCGGGGACGCCGGTGAGCGACGCCGCGGTGAGAGCGGTGTAGGCCAGTCCCTGCCCGATGGCCATCACCGCGACTCCCGGCAGGATATGTGTCAGGTAGTCGCCGTCCAGCGGAGTGCGGAGCCAGAGCGCGACGCCCGCGGCGAGCAGGAGAAGCCCGACGACGAGGACTCGCCGCTGACCGAACCGCGACAGCAGGCGGCCCGCGACGTTCGACGATACGGCCACGAGCAGGCTCATCGGGAGCACCGCCAGCCCCGACTGCAGGGGGGTGTAGCCGAGCATGCCCTGCATGTAGAGCGGCGCGAAGAACAGGACCCCGTTGAGTGCGAAGAAGAACAGGCCACCGGCGAGGGTCGCCGCCCGGACCGGCCGGGAACGCAGGATGCCGACCGAGAACAGCGGCTCCGGCGCCCGGCGCTCCCAGAGCACGAAACCGACGATGAGAAGGATCGCCAGCAGTGCCGACACGACCGTGCCAGTGTCCGCGACGCCGACTTCGCCCGCCCTGGTCACCGCGAAGATGCCCGCCAGCAAGCCGGCGGTGACCATCGCCGCGCCAGGCAGGTCGACCGGACGCCGGTCTCCGGTCGAACTGGGCAGCAACGGCCGGATGCCGAGCAGGACCAGCGCGCTCATCACCGCGCTGAACGCGAACACCGCGTGCCAGCCGAACGCGCTGGTGAGCACTCCGCCGAGCACCAGGCCCACGCCGAAGCTCGCCGCGCCCACGGCGGTGTAGACGCCCAGTGCGCGGTTGCGCAGGCGGCCCGGCGGAAAGACCTGGAACAGCAACGCCATCGCCGCGGGTACGGACAAGGCCGCGCCCATCCCCTGCGCCGCCCTGGCCGCGATCAGCACCTCCGCCGTGGGCACGACGACCGGAGCGAGCGCGCCCACCGCGAAGACACCGATACCCGCCGCCAGCACCAGTCGTCTGCTGAAGACGTCGGCCAGCCTGCCGCCGAACAGCAGACAGCCCGCGAACGTGATCCCGTAGCCGGTCATCGTCCACTGGAGCAGGGCGTCGTCCATCCGCAGATCCCGCCCGATGTCGGGCAGCGCCGGGTTGACCACCGCCACGCTGCCGACGTCGAGCGCCACCGCCGCCGCGAGCAGGATCAGGGTCCACCACAGGCGTGGCGTGAAACCGGCGCCCAGTTCCTCGACGCGCGGCACTTGCTTGGTCACTAGAACGCTCCTCGAATGGTGACTGACGCGACAGCCCGGACCGATGCCGATCGATTCGGGGATTCGGCCAGCCTCGCAGGCCACGCGCCCCGCAGATAGTGCTCTGTCTTTCCTAGTAATCGGCGGGCTAGTCAACGAAATACCAGGAATCGCCGACGGGGCTATAGCGGACCTTGCTCGATTTTTCATCGGGCGTCGTGAGCATGGGTCACGTACCAGTCCGGCCAAGGAGGGAGATACCGGTGTCCGGCCAAGAACCTCACCCGCCTTTTCCCCGGCGAACCGGAAGTGGGCGGTGAACCGGGCGATCCACGGGCTCAGGGACTGTTTGGGCCAGTTCGCCACCGGCGTCACCGTGGTGACCGTTCGCCACGAAGGCGCCGTCCACGGTGCGACGGTCAACGCTTTCGCCTCGATTTCCCTCGAACCACCGCTCGTGATGGTCTCGCTGGACCGCCGCAGCAGATTGTGCGGGCGACTGGCGGGAGCTTCATTCGAAATCAACATTCTTTCGTCGTGGCAACAAGGAATCGCCCGGCATTTCGCGGGTAACGACACGGATCCGGCAGCCGAGATCCGCTGGGACACGCTTCCGCATTCCCTCCGCCTCGCCGGCTGCGCCGCGTATCTGACCTGCGCGCCGTGGGCCTCCTACGACGGTGGCGATCACGTGCTCTACCTCGGCGAAGTACGGAACTTCGACATCCGCGGCGGACCCCCGCTCATCTTCCACCGCGGTGACTTCCACGAACTGCGCCAGACCGCCACGCTCGCCCCCACCACCGACGGGACAGGAATTCTTCGATGACACTGCAGCAGGAAACCGCCGGTACGGCGAACGGCAGCCGCCCGGTCCCCCGGCCGATGAACGGGAAGGAATACCTGGAAAGCCTGCGCGACGACCGGGAAATCTACCTCTACGGCGATCGCGTCGCCGACGTCACGAAGCATCCGGCGTTCCGCAATTCCGCCCTGATGACCGCGCGGCTCTACGACGCGTTGCACGATCCGGCCAAACAGGACGTGCTGACCACGGCGACCGACACGGGAAGCGGCGGGTACACGCACAGCTTCTTCCGCACCCCGCGGAGCCAGCAGGATCTCCTCGACGATCGCGAAGCCATCGCCGAATGGGCGAGGCTCACCTACGGCTGGATGGGGCGGAGTCCCGACTACAAGGCGAGTTTCCTCGGCACCCTCGGCGCCAACGCCGACTTCTATTCTCCGTTCCAGGACAACGCCCGCCGCTGGTACCGGGAGTCCCAGGAGAAGGTGCTGTTCTGGGACCACGCGATCGTGCATCCGCCGGTGGACCGGCATCTGCCGTCCGAAGCGGTGAAGGACGTCTTCGTCCACGTGGAGAAGGAGACTGACAGCGGCCTGATCGTCAGCGGCGCGAAGGTCGTCGCGACGGGATCCGCGATCACCAACCTGAACTTCATCTCGCATTACGGCATGCCCATCAAGGAACGCGAATTCGCGCTGATCGCGACCCTGCCGATGACGGCGCCGGGGCTCAAACTCATCTGCCGCCCGTCCTACGCGGCCACCGCCGCGGTGATGGGCAGTCCCTACGACCATCCCTTGTCCAGCCGGTTCGACGAAAACGACACGATCTTCGTGATGGACAAGGTGCTCATCCCGTGGGAGAACGTGTTCATCTACGGCGACGCCGGCAAGGTGAACGAATTCGTCGCCGAATCCGGTTCACTGGAGCGGCTGACCTTCCAGAGTTGCATCCGGCTGGCGGTGAAGATCGATTTCATCGCCGGTCTCCTGCTCAAGGCGATCGAGATGACCGGGACCAAGGATTTCCGCGGCGTGCAGGCCCGGGCGGGCGAGGTCCTCGCCTGGCGGAACCTGTTCTGGGCCCTCAGCGAGGCGATGGCCCGGAATCCTCGGGAGTGGCGGGACGGGTCACTGCTGCCACGGAAGGACTACGGGCTCGCGTACCGCTGGTTCATGACCCTCGGCTACCCGCGGATCAAGGAGATCATCGAGCAGGACGTCGCCAGCGGCCTCATCTATGTGAACTCGAGCGCGGACGACTTCAAGAACCCCGCGATCCGCCCCTATCTCGACAAGTACGTCCGCGGTTCGAACGGGCACGACGCGGTCAGCCGGGTGAAGCTGATGAAACTGCTGTGGGACGCGATCGGCACGGAGTTCGGCAGCAGGCACGAACTGTACGAGCGCAACTCCTCGGGGAACCACGAGTCGATCCGGACCGAGATACTCGCGGCGCAGACCGAAAGCGGACAGGTCGACGGCTACAAGGGCTTCGCCGAGCAGTGCCTGCGTGAATACGACCTCGACGGCTGGACGGTGCCGGACCTCGACTCCTTCGACGAGCTGAAACACGTCATGCGCGGCCTGGGCCGTAGGTCTTGAGCCGGGAGGGACATCGTGTATCTGCTGGGAACGCACCGGTCCGTCACCGACCGGCTGAAACTTTCGACCCGTCGTGATCTGGGTGCGGGGAACTTCTTCTGGCACGTCTGCGAAATCGCCCGCGACCTCGACCGGCCGCTGCTCTTCCGGCACGAGGGCGGCGGGAAGACATCGGGCCATTCCCTCGGCGGACTGCGTGACCGGGTTCTGCGGTGCGCGCGGTGGTACGCCGAAGAAGGGGTGAAACCCGGAACACGGGTCGGCGTCCACCTGACTGACGGGCTCGCCGGTTTCGTGCACCACATCGCGATCACCGCGCTCGGCGGGGTCACCACGCTCACCAACCCGCGGATGCCGCCGGAGACCGCGGCCCACTATTTCGCCCGCACGGGCACCACGCTCGTGGTCACCGACCTCGAACGACCGGCCACGGACGGCACGCGGTTCGTCGGCGAGGAAGCGGTCGGCGTTCCCGGGGACGGCCCGGCTCCGCCGCTGCCGGATCGGCACCGGCACCGGGACGACGACCTGGTGCTGATCTCCCATTCCTCCGGCACCACCGGTGTACCCAAGCCGACGGCCTTCGCGCACCGCACGTTCTCCGTCGGCAAACGGGAACGGCTCTGGAAGTTCCCTTCCCTGCGAACGGATCGAATGCTCACCGCGCTGCCGCACAGCCACTCGTCCGGGATCAGCTATCTGAGCCTCGCCCTGATGCTCGGACTGCCGACCATGCTGGCCGACGGGACGTCGGGCGCGGCGGTCGCGGCGGCGATGAACGCGTTCGAGCCCACACTCGTGCTCGGCTTCCCCGGTACCCTCGCGGAGTTGCCGATCGGCGCGCTGACAACGGAAGCCGCCGACGCCGTCCACACCTGGATGGGCATGGGGGACGCGTCGCACGAACGCCACATCCGCCCGTTGGTGGCACTCGGTCACACCCGGACGAACGGCGCCGTGACCGCCGGTTCGACCTATGTGGACGGTCTCGGTTCGTCCGAAATGGGCATGGTGCTGTTCAAACACGCCTACACCGCCGACTCCACCACTTACGCGCGGGCGATCGGCAAGCCGGTACGGGTGGTCCGCGAGGCCGCAGCCCTCGACGACGCGGGCCGGGTCCTGCCGCCGGGCCGGGCCGGCCTGCTGGGGGTGCGCACGCCGAGCGTCACCCCGGGATATGTGAACGACGAGACGCTGAACCACCTGGCCCGCCGCGGCGGCTTCTTCCTCACCGGCGACGTCGTGCGCCACGACGAGAACGGGACCTGGTACCACCTCGACCGGACGCCGGATGTCATCGAGACCGTCGATGGCCCGGTGTACAGCCTGCCGGTGGAAGAGGTCGTGCTCAACGAGACGAAGGCCTTGGACGCCGCCGTGATCGCGGTGGCCGATCCCGCCGTCCCGGACCGGTCGCTGCCCGCCGCCGTGGTGCTCTTCGGACACGGCGATCCGCCGGGCGCCGAGGAGATCCGAGCCTCGTGCAACCGCGCGCTCGCGCGAGCGGGACTCGCGGAACTCGCCGCCGTGGTCGTGGCCGGCTCACGGAGCGATTTGCCGGTGGGGGTCACCGGGAAGGTGCTCAAACGCGAGCTTCGGGAAAGGCATCGGGAACTCCTCACCCGCACGTCGAGCAGTGCCGAACAGAAGGGACGGAACGGATGACCGTGGTCGACGCCGACGTGGCCGCCGGGAACGGGACGGACGAGACGGCCGCGCGCGCCGTGGTCGACATCGTCACCGGGACCTGGCGTTCACAGGCACTCTACGCGGCGGTCGCGCTCGGTCTGCCCGATCACCTCGCCGAGGGGCACGTCACGAGCGCTTCCCTGGCCGCACGCGCGCAAGCCGACCCCGACGGCGTGCTCAGGCTGATGCGGTTGCTCGTCGCGATCGGCGTGTTCGACGGCGACGACCGCACCGGCTACCGGCTTACCCCGATTTCCCGGCTGCTGCGCACCGGCACCTCGATGTCGATGCGCGAGATGTGCCGTCTCTACGGTGAGGAGTTCCATCAGGCCTGGGGTTCGGTCGTCACCGCGGTGCGAACGGGGCGTTCCGGCTTCGAGCACGCCTTCGACCGCACGCTCCACGAGTACCTCGCCGAGGTACCGGGGGCGGGGCAACGCTTCCTCGACGCCATGAACGCCGGGAGCGCCTTCTTCGCGGACGTCCCCAAGGCGTTCGACTTCTCGCGCGGGAAGACGGTCGCGGATCTCGGCGGCGGCAGCGGCAACCTGCTGTCCACCGTGCTGGAGGCCCATCCCCATCTCCGCGGGCTGCTGGTGGACAAGGAGCACATGCTGCCGGTGGCCAGGAACCAGCTCGTCGCGCGCGGCTGCGCGGACCGCTGCGAAGTGGTGGCGGGAGACATCTTCCGTGCCGTTCCCAAGGGCGTCGATTTCTATCTGCTGTCCCGGATCCTGCAGGACTGGGACGACGGCGAGTGCATCACGCTGCTCACGCACTGCCGCCGCGCCATGGCGGACGAGTCCGCGCGGGTGCTGATCCTGGAGCGGGTCATCCCCGATTCCGGGACCGAGGTCCTGCCGCTGCTGTGGGATCTGCACCTGCTGATGATGGCGGGCGGGCGGGAGCGGACCCTGGCGAGCTACGAGTCCATTCTGGACGGTGCGGGTCTCCGGCTCGAGGCCGTCCATCCACTGGCACTGGAGACCAGGTTGCTGGTCGCGGCGCCGGTGGCGCCGGGCCGGTCCCGGTGACGACGTCATGCGGATCTGCATCATCGGCCTCGGCCCCCGTGGACTCTCCGTGCTGGAACGGTTGTGCGCCAACGCGTCCGTCCTGGCGCCCGCCGACCGAGAACTCGTGGTGACCGTCCTCGACTCGCATGTGCACGACGGCGGGCAGGTGTGGCACCGGCGCCAGGATCCGAAACTGCTGATGAACACCGTGGCAGCCCAGATCACCATGTTCCTCGACGACACCGTCGAGGCGGCGGGCCCGGTACTGCACGGCCCGAGCCTTCACGACTGGGCGAGGTCGATCGCGGCCGCGCCGTCGTCCGCCGACATCCCGGACGGCGTCCACCGGGAGGCCGCGCTGCTCGGGCCGGACAGCTATCCGTCGAGGGCCTTCTACGGCTCGTATCTGTACTGGACCCTGCGGCGGATCGTCAGGACCGCTCCGGCCTCGGTGCGGATCGTGCTGTGCGCGGAGAAGGCCGTCGACCTGCGGGACGCCGAAGACGGTTCTCAGCGCGTCTGGCTGTCCGGCGGAACCGTGCTCGACGGTCAGGACGCCGTGGTGCTCACCCAGGGCCATCTCGACACGCTCCCGGACCGTGAAGAGTCGGCGATGGCGCGGTTCGCCAAGCGGCACGGTCTGCGCTACCTCCCGCCGGGCAACCCGGCGGACGCCGCGCTCGAAGACATCGGGCCGGGTGAAACCACCGTCCTCAGAGGAATGGGACTGGCCTTCTTCGACTATCTCGCTCTGTTCACCGAAGGAAGGGGCGGACGTTTCCTCCGCACCGCCGACGGGCTGGTCTACCGCCCGTCCGGCCGGGAGCCACGGCTGGTCACGGGATCCCGGCGCGGCGTTCCGTATCACGCACGCGGCGAGAACCAGAAGGGCGCGTACGGCAGGCACGAGCCGTTGTTCCTTACCCCGGCGGTGCTCGAACGGTTTCGCGGGCGCGCGGAGCCCGCCGAATTCCGCGTGGACATCTGGCCGCTCATCGACCGCGAGGTCCGCACCGTCTTCTACGGCGCGCTGGTGCGCGACCGCGGATCACCGGAGAGGGCGCGGGAGTTCACTCGCGCTTTCGTCACGGCGGCGGGCGATCGGCCATCGCCGCCCGTGCTCACGGATCCGCTGGCGCCGGCACCATCGGCTCGGGAAGAACGAGTGCTCGCCGAATTCGGGCTCGAGGAACGGTGGGACTGGCGCCGCGTGGCGTATCCGATCCCGGAGGCCGGGCTCACCGGCACCTGCCGGTTCCGGCGATGGCTACGGTCCTATCTGGACGAAGACATCGCGGAAGCGAAGCGCGGCAATGTGTCCAGCCCGCTCAAGGCCGCACTCGACGTGCTCCGGGACCTGCGCAACGAGATCCGGCTCGTGGTCGATCACGGCGGCCTCTCCGGCGACTCCTACCGTGACGACCTCCAGCGCTGGTACACGCCGCTGAACGCGTTCCTCTCGATCGGTCCGCCGGTGCGACGCGTCGAGGAGATGGCGGCGTTGATCGACAGCGGCGTGCTGAGCGTCCTCGGTCCGCAACTGCGCGTGCGGGCCTCGCCGGACGCCCGCCGATTCATCGCGAATTCGGCGCGGGTACCCGATGTCACCGAGATCGCCACCACCTTGATCGAGGCCCGCCTGCCCGAGGCCGACCTGCGGCGGACCCAGGACCTGCTGCTGCGGAACCTGCTGGCACGAGGCGAATGCCGCCTTCACCGGATCCCGATCACCCACGGCGGTTCCTATCCGACCGGCGGCCTCGCCGTCACCCGCCGCCCGTATCGCCTGGTGGACCTCAGCGGGAGGCCGCACGCCCGCCGGTTCGCCTTCGGGGTACCCACCGAGACCGTCCACTGGGTGACGGCGGCGGGAATCCGGCCCGGCGTCAACTCGGTCATCCTGACCGACGCCGACGCAGTGGCCAGAGCCGCTCTGCAGATCGCGCTGCCGAACTCACCGTCATCCCGACCGAAGGAATCAGGAGAATCATGGATCTACAGCTGACCGGCCGTGTCGCGGTGGTCACCGGTGCTTCCAAGGGAATCGGACTCGCGATCGCCCGGACACTGCGCGAGGAAGGCGCCCGTGTCGTCGCGGTGTCACGGAAGAGCAGCCCCGAACTCGACCTGCTCGCCGGGGCCGGGCTGACCCACGTCGCGGCCGACCTGATGGATCCCGACGCGCCCGCGGACGTCGTGGCGCGGGCGGCGGACCTCTACGGCGGCCTCGACATCCTGGTGAACAACGCGGGCGGGCCACCACCGGGGGTGATCCTTCCGCGCTCCTCGTTCCTGGACGCGACGGACGAGGAATGGCGGAAGATGTTCGAGTTCAACCTGTTCTCCGCGGTCCGCGCCATCCGGGCCGCGCTGCCGCTGATGATCGAGCGTGGTGGCGGATCGATCGTCAACATCTCCTCGTGCAACGCGCGGCAGCCCTCCCCCATCAACGTCGACTACGGCGCCGCCAAGGCGGGCATGAACAACGTGAGCAAGGTGCTCTCCGAGGAGTTCGGTCCGCAGGGCATCCGGGTGAACGTGGTCTCCCCCGGTCCGGTCCGCACGGCGTGGTGGACCGAGGAGGGCGGCGTCGCGGACCTCTTCGCGGCCAAGACCGGGACGGACCCCGAAACCGTGATGACCGAGGTCGTCCCGGAGATGATGCGGCTGGCGACCGGCCGGATCGCCGACCCGGGCGAGGTCGCCGCCCTGGTCGCGCTGCTGGCCTCGCCCCTTTCCGCCAACACCACCGGGGCGGAGTTCGCGGTGGATTCCGGATTCGTCAAGACCATCTGAGGCGGAACGCCCATGAACTCTCCGGTGAGGACCCCGGTCGCCATCGTGGGCGGCGGACCGGTGGGCCTGTTGCTCGCCTTGTTCCTCGACCGGCACGGCGTCCGGTCGGTGGTGTTCGAACTCGCCGAGTCCACTTCGGACCAGCCCCGCGGCAGCACGCACAGCGCCCGCAGCATGGAGCACTACCGGCGGCTCGGCCTGGCGGGTGAGGTCCGCGAACTCGGCCTGCCTTGGGACCACTCGACGGACATCGCGTTCTACACCCGCTACAACGGGTTCCGGCTCGCCCGCAATCGCCGCCCGGCCGTGCGGGACCTGCTGCGCCAGGTCGCCTCGGGGCCCCGCACGGCGCAGGTGCCCGAGCCCATGCACCGCGCCAACCAGATGTACGTCGAACGGCTGCTCTTCCGCCGGGCTCGCGCCGCGGCGAACATCGAGCTGCGGTTCGGCTGGCGGGTGACCGGGATCGCCGCCGACCCCGGCGGTGCCGACATCCTCGCCGAGGACGCCGGCGGCCGGGTCCAGGCCTGGCGGGCGGGCTATGTCGCGGGGTGTGACGGTGCCCGCGGCGTCGTACGGGGCCACCTCGGCGCTCGGTACGCCGGAGCGGACCGCGTCGAGCAGGAGGTCCTCGGCGGCCGCACGGTCGCTGCGCATCTGCGGATCCCCACGCTGTACCGGGACTTCCTCGTCGACGGCGGGGCGTGGAGTCACTGGGCGGTGAACACCGATCTGGTGCTGAACCTCATCGCGCTCAACGGCAAGGACGAGTTCTTTCTGCTCACCAGCTCGGTCGACCCGGACTCGGCACCCGACGACGCGCTGGTCTCGGCGGTACGGCGGGCGGCGGGCGCGCCGATCCCGGTCACCGTGCTCGCCAGACGGCCGTGGACGTCGGGGATGGCGCTCGTCGCCGACAACTTCGGCACCGACCGGGTGTTCCTCGCCGGAGACGCGGCACACCTGTTCACGCCGAACGGCGGGTTCGGGATGAACACCGGACTGGACGACGCGGCGAACCTGGCCTGGAAGCTGGCCGCCGCGGTACAGGGCTGGGGCGGACCAGGGCTGCTCGCGTCCTACCACCACGAACGACGGCCGGTCGCGATCCGCAACACCGGCGCCGCGCGTGAACTCAATCTGGGTCTGGCGAACGTCGCACGGCCCCACTGCGTGGAGCAGGACACCGCCGAAGGCAGGGCGGAACGCCGTCGGCTCGGCCGGATGCTGGCGGACTACGGCGACCGGACGCTCGACACCCTCGGTGTCCAGCTCGGCGCGCGGTATGACGGTTCCCCGATCGTCGACGGCCAGGACACCCCACCCGCGGACTCTCCCGACACCTACACCCCGAGCAGTGTGCCGGGCGGGCGGGCACCGCATCTGTGGCTGGACGACACACGCGTCAGCGGCAGCTCGCTCTTCGACCACTTCGGCGTCGGCTTCACCCTGCTCCGGCTGGGGCCGAAGGCGCCGCCCGCCAACGGTCTGCGCGCCGAGGCGGCACGGCGGAACATCCCCCTCAAGGTGCTCGACCTGCCCGATCCGCTGGCCCGCGACCTCTACGAAAGGGATCTGGTGCTGATCCGTCCCGACCAGCATGTGGCGTGGCGAGGCAACGGTCTCGACCGCCCCGACCGGCTCCTCACCACCGTGACGGGCGGACGATGAACGCCCTCGACTCCGGACTGCTCGCCCCGGCGCGGGCCGGGACACCGGTGGAAGCGGCGACGTCCGACGAAGCCTGGCTCCAGGCGCTCTTGGACGCGGAGGTCTGTCTGGCCCGTGTCCAGGCCGGACTCGGCGTCGTCCCCGAAGAAGCCGCCGAACGGATCGGCGAGATCGCCCGGGCGGAGGCCGTCGACCTGGTGAGTCTGGCGAGGCGGAGCCGTGAATCCGCGAACCCCGTGGTGGCGCTGGTCGCCGACCTGAGCGCGCTGGTCGCCGAGAGCGATCCGGAGGCCGCCGAGTACGTCCACCGGGGGTCGACCAGCCAGGACATCGCCGACAGTGCCGCGATGCTGTTCGCACACCGGGCCACCGGCCTGCTGCTGGCCGAACTGGAGCGAGTGACCGAGGGACTGGCCAGGCTCGCGGAGGAACACCGGAACCTCGTCATGCCGGGGCGCACACTGGCGTTGCAGGCGGTACCGGTGACCTTCGGCCTGAAAGCGGCAGGCTGGCTTCAGTCGGTAGCGGCCGCCGCGGACGGACTCCGCCGGGTGAGGGACACGCTTCCCGCTCAGCTCGGCGGCGCCGCGGGCACACTCGCCGGCTACGTCGAGTTCGCCCGTCTGCGGTTCGGCGAGGACACCGGCGCCGCGCGCGTCGAACGCTATCCCGAAGACCTCCTCGCCGGGTTCGCCGACGCGCTGGGCCTCGCCACGCCGGTGCTGCCATGGCATACCGCCCGCGCCCCGCTGGCGGAGCTGGGTTCGTCGCTGGCGGTGGTCTCCGGGGCGCTCGGCAAACTGGCCATCGACGTCCAGACGCTGTCCCGCACGGAAATCGGCGAGGTATCGGAACCCGCGGGCGCCGCGCGGGGCGTGTCTTCGGCGATGCCGCACAAACGAAATCCGGTACTGTCCACCCTGATCCGAGCGGCCGCGCTCCAGGTGCCGCCGCTCGCCCTGATCCTGGCCCAGTCCATGCTCGCCGAAGACGAGCGGCCAGGCGGCGCGTGGCACGCCGAGTGGCTGCCGTTGCGAGACTGCCTCCGGCTGGCCGGAGGTGCGGCCACCACCGCCGCCGAACTCGTGGAAGGCCTGGTGGTGCATCCGGACCGGATGCGGGAGAACCTGGACCGCACCGGCGGCCTGCTGGTGACCGAGCGGCTGGCCGCGGTGCTGACACCGTCGTTGGGACGGGTCGCGGCGAAAGCCTTGATGACCGAAGTGGCGGCCGAAGCCACGCGCACGGGCCGTTCGCTCCGCGAGACACTGCTGGCCGGCCCGCCCCTCGCCGCCCGCTTCGACGGCGAGGATCTGGCCGGGCTCTTGGCTCCGGAGCGGTACACCGGCGCGGCCGCCCGGCTGGTGGACCGGGCGCTGGCCGACTACCGGCAGCGCCGATCGAGTCTTCGTGAGTGACGTTATCGAGGGATGCGGCAAAGGTGCCGGGGCCGGCACCTCAGCGGTGCGCGTTCTTCCGCCTGGGCCCTGGTTCTCATGTCGCGAACGACTCGCGACAGAACCCGGCCGCGGTCGTGTCGTCCATCCAGTCACGCGTGTCGTCCGCCGGATCACGCGTGTCGTCCGGTCAGTCACGCGAAACCGCCGCCGCCGAACGACGCTTCGGCGGTGACCTGCCGGACGCTCCGAGCAGACCGGTCAGGGCATGGCCTCTTCGGCGCGTGTGGCACCTCCGTTTGCGCTCATATCGGCGCGCCGAGGCTTTCGGAAGTGCAGGTCGAAGCGCTGGACGTCGGGACGATCAGGTTGTCCGGAGTATCCGTTCGGACACCGGCGGCATCCACAGTGATGACGATCACAGCGAGACTCCATGCCCGGCATCCCTACAAACCGACCGCTCAGTACGGCAGACTCGACGTCACTTCAACTCGACGACGAGGAGTCACCCGTGACCGAACACCCCTCCCGTGTAGCGATCGTCACCGGCGCCGGCCGCGGCATCGGCGCGGCCGTGGCCGAACGCCTCGCTTCCGACGGGTTCGCCGTCGGACTGCTGGATCTCGACGAGGCAGGCGTCAAGCAGGGGGCCGAAGCGATCGTCGCCGAGGGCGGCAAGGCCGTCGGTGTCGCGCTGGACGTCAATGACGCCGCACAGGTCGAAGCCGCGGTGACGCGGGTGGCCGAGGAGCTCGGCGCGCCGACCGTGCTGATCAACAACGCCGGCATCACCCGCGACAACCTGCTGTTCAAGATGACCGAACAGGACTGGGACTCGGTGCTGGGCGTGCACCTGAAGGGGTCGTTCCTGATGACCCGCGAGGTGCAGAAGTACCAGACGCAGGAGAAGTGGGGCCGCATCGTCAACCTCTCCAGCACCTCGGCGCTGGGCAACCGCGGCCAGGCCAACTACTCCGCGGCCAAGGCGGGCATGCAGGGCTTCACCAAGACCCTCGCGATCGAACTGGGCAAGTTCAACGTCACCGCGAACGCCATCGCCCCCGGGTTCATCGCCACCGACATGACCGCGGCGACCGCCGAGCGGATCGGCATGTCGTTCGAGGACTTCAAGGCGGCGGCCGCGTCGCAGATCCCGGTGCAGCGCGTCGGCACGCCCGAGGACATCGCCAACCTCGCGTCGTTCCTGGTGAGCGACGGCGCCGGCTTCATCTCCGGCCAGGTCATCTACGTCGCCGGCGGACCGAAGGACTGAGCCATGCGCGAATTCGCCTCTCTGCAGGAGTTCGAGGACGCCGTCGGCGAGCACTTCGGCCACAGCGACTGGCTGACGCTCACCCAGGACCGGGTGAACCTGTTCGCCGACGCCACCGACGACCACCAGTGGATCCACGTCGACGTCGAGAAGGCGGCCGAAGGGCCGTTCGGCGCCCCGATCGCCCACGGTTTCCTGACGCTGTCGCTCATTTCGGGCTTCGTCGGGAAGCTCTACCGCGTCAACGGGCTCAAAATGGGCATCAACTACGGGCTGAACAAGGTCCGGTTCCCCCAGCCGGTCAAGGTCGGCGCGAAGATCCGGGCGGGCGCCGAGCTGGTCGAGGTCACCGACGTGGCAGGCGGCAAGCAGGCCGTCGTCCGGTGGACGATCGAGATCGACGGCGAGCCCAAACCGGCGTGCGTCGCGGAGATGGTCGTCCGGCTGATCGCCTGAGAAGGGTGACGTCCGGCACCTCGCCGGACCACCCCTACCCGACATACCGACTGGTCGGTACTGTAACCGGAAAGCGAGCCGCTGGAGGCACCATGAACCAGTCCGACCTGCCGGGCCTCGACCTGGCCAGGCTCAAGGCCCATCTGGACGAGCACCGGCCGGGTCTCGTCCAGGGCGACCTGAGCGGCCAGGTCGTGGAAGGGGGCCGGTCCAACCTGACCTACATCGTGGGCGACGGCCGGTCCCGCTGGGTGGTCCGCCGCCCGCCGCTGGGCCACGTCCTGCCGACCGCGCACGACATGAGCCGCGAATTCCGGGTGATCTCCGGACTGCACGGCACGGCGGTCCCGGTGCCGGAAACCGTGCTGCTGTGTGAAGACACCGACGTCATCGGCTCGCGGTTCTACGTGATGGAGTTCGTGGAGGGCACCCCCTTCCGCTCGGACACCGAACTCGCCGCGCTCGGCCCGGCCCGGACCAGGGCGATCGCGGAGGAACTGGTCGACACCCTGGTCGAATTGCACGCCGTCGATCCGGAATCGGTGGGGCTGGGCGACTTCGGCCGCCCGGAGGGCTTCCTCGAACGCCAGCTGCGGCGCTGGAAGAAGCAACTCGACGGCAACCGCAGCCGCGACCTCCCCGGCGTCGACGAACTCCACGACCGGCTCGCCTCGTCGGTCCCCGAATCGGGCAGGCCGTCGATCGTGCACGGCGACTACCGCCTGGACAACGTGCTGGTGAACGCGGACGACCGGATCACCGCGGTGCTGGACTGGGAGATGTCCACCCTCGGCGACCCGCTGACCGACCTCGCGCTGCTGGTGGCCTACGCCGAACGCGACAAGGTCTCGCTGCAGTTCGTGTCCAACGCCAGCTCGGCGCCGGGCTACCCACGCAACGACGAGGTCATCGCGCGGTACGCCGAACGTTCCGGCCGCGACGTCTCCCGGCTCAACTGGTATGTGAGCTTCGCGTTCTTCAAACTCGCGGTGATCCTGGAAGGCATCCACCTCCGCTACAGCAAGGGACAGACCGTCGGCGCCGGCTTCGACGGCATCGGCTCGGGCGTCGTCCCGTTGATCGCGCACGGCAACGAGACTCTCAAGGCCGAATGACGGGACGTGCGATGACTTGCTCGAAAGGTGGCCAAGCGGCGCGCCGCTCTCGTCGCGAACGAGAGAAGTCATCGGAAGCCGCAGCCCGGCTACGCATTCGTCGACGCGCCCCTGAAAACAAGGAAGAGGGATAGAGATGGACTTCGCCTTCGACGCGAAAACCGAGGAACTGCGGAGAAAGCTCCTCGAGTTCATGGACTCGCACATCTACCCGGCCGAGGCCGTCTTCGAGCGGCAGCTGGCCGAGCGCGACAGCGAATGGTCGCAGCCGCCGATCGTCGAAGAGCTGAAGGCCGAGGCCCGCGAGCGCGGGCTGTGGAACTTCTTCCTCCCCGGTGACCACGGCGCGGGGCTGACGAACCTGCAGTACGCGCCGCTGGCCGAGATCACCGGCCGCAGCCTCCGGCTCGCGCCGACCGCGCTGAACTGCGCGGCGCCGGACACCGGGAACATGGAAGTCCTCACCATGTTCGGCACCGACCAGCAGCAGAAGCAGTGGCTCCAGCCGCTGCTGGACGGCGAGATCAGGTCCGCGTTCGCGATGACCGAGCCCGACGTCGCCTCCTCCGACGCGCGCAACATCGCCACCAGCATCCGCCGCGACGGCGACGAGTACGTCATCAACGGCCGGAAGTGGTACATCTCCGGCGCGATGAACCCGAACTGCAGGATCTTCATCGTGATGGGCAAGACCGATCCGGACGGCCCGCCGCACAAGCAGCAGAGCATGATCCTGGTCCCCCGCGACACTCCAGGCATGACCGTGAAACGCGGTATGCACGTGTTCGGCTACACCGACGGCGATCACGGCGGCCACGCCGAAGTGGTCTTCGAGGACGTCCGCGTGCCCGCGGAGAACCTCATCGCCGGCGAGGGTGACGGGTTCGCCATCGCGCAGGCCCGCCTCGGTCCCGGCCGGATCCACCACTGCATGCGTGCCATCGGCATGGCCGAACGCGCGCTGGAACTGATGTGCCGCCGGGCGCTTTCGCGCGAGACCTTCGGCAAGCCGATCGCCGAACAGGGCGTGGTGCAGGACTGGATCGCCGAGGCCAGGGTCAAGATCGAGCAGCAGCGCTTGCTGGTGCTCAAGACCGCGTGGCTGATGGACACCGTCGGCAACCAGGGCGCGCACACCGAGATCCAGGCGATCAAGATCTCCACGCCGATCACCGTCGAGTGGATCCTCGACAAGGCCGTGCAGCTGTTCGGCGCGGGCGGCGTCAGCCAGGACTTCCCGATCGCCGAGATGTGGGCGCAGGTGCGGACGCTGCGGCTCGCCGACGGCCCGGACGAGGTGCACAAGCGCTCGCTGGCGCACCGTGAACTGAAGAAATATCGCGGGGAGGCCTCACGGTGACATTCAAGAACATGACCACTGTGGACGATCTCAAGCGGCACGTGGCCGATCTGCTGGCCGCGTATCCGCCGGAAAGCACGCCGCGTCAAGACTTCCTCGACGCGCGGTTCGACGCCGGACTGGCGTGGATCCACTTCCCCGAAGGTCTCGGCGGCCTGAACGCACCGCGTTCGCTCCAGTCCGTCGTGGACAAGGAGCTCGCCGCGGCGGGCGCACCGGACAACGACAAGCGGCGGATCGGAATCGGTCTCGGCATGGCCGCGCCGACCATTCTCGCCTTCGGCACACCCGAACAGCACCAGCGCTTCCTACGTCCACTGTGGACCGAGCGCGAGGTGTGGTGCCAGCTGTTCAGCGAGCCCGGCGCCGGATCCGACCTGGCCGCGCTGGGCACCCGCGCGGTACGCGACGGCGACGACTGGGTGGTCACCGGGCAGAAGGTCTGGACGTCGGGCGCGCACAAGTCCCAGTGGGCCATCCTGGTCACCCGCACCGATCCCGACGTGCCGAAACACCGTGGCATGACGTACTTCCTGTGCGACATGACCGCTCCGGGCGTCGAAGTCCGGCCGCTGCGCCAGATCACCGGGGAGGCCGAGTTCAACGAGGTCTTCCTCAGCGAGGTCCGCATCCCCGACGCGCACCGCCTCGGCGCGGTCGGCGAGGGCTGGAAGGTCGCGCAGACCACGCTGATGAACGAACGGGTCGCGATCGGCGGCACCGAGTTCCCGCGCGACGGCGGCATGGTCGGCGTCGTCGCGGAAACCTGGCGGGAGCGCCCGGAGCTGCGCACGTCCGAACTGCACGACAGGCTGCTGAAACTGTGGGTGGAGGGGGAAAGCCTGCGCCTGGTGAGTTCGCGGCTGCGGCAGCAGCTCGCCGCGGGCGCGCCGGGACCGGAAGGTTCCGCGGTCAAGGTCGCGTTCTCCGAACTGAACCAGGCCGCGTCCGGGCTGGAGATCGAGTTGCTCGGCGACGAGGGCCTGCGTTACGACGACTGGACGATGCGTCGTCCCGACGGCGTGAACTTCCTCGGCCGCGAGTCCGGTTACCGCTACCTGCGCGCGAAGGGCAACTCCATCGAGGGTGGCACCTCGGAGATCCTGCGCAACATCATCGCCGAGCGCGTGCTGGGGCTGCCGTCCGAGCCGCGGATCGACAAGGACGTCGCCTGGAAGGACCTGCCCCGATGACCGACCTGCTGTATTCCGAGGTCGAAGAGGACCTTCGCGCCAGCGTCCGGGCTCTGTTCTCCGACCGCGCGGAACCGGCGGCCCTGATCGCCAGGACCGAGACGGCGGAACCGTACGACCTGAAGTTGTGGCGCACGCTCGCCGCCGACCTCGGCGCGGCGGGCCTCGCCGTCCCGGAGGCGCTGGGCGGGCACGGCGCTTCGGCGCGGGAAGTCGCCGTCGTGATGGAGGAACTCGGGCGCAGCGTCGCCCCGGTCCCGTACCTCGGCAGCGCCGTCCTGGCGACGTCGGCCCTGCTGGCGGCCGACACGTCACAGGCGGAAGTGGCCGAAACGCTCGGGAAACTGGCCGCGGGCACGCTCATCGGCGCCCTGGCCGTCCCGCTGTCGGCCGCGCCCGGCGCCGAGTTCCCCTCGACGGTCACCGCGGCCGCCGACGGCACGGTCAGCGGCCGGGTCCGCAGCGTCGCCGACGCTTCGGTGGCCGAACTGATCGTCGTTCCGGCGGTGGGACCCGACGGCCCCGGCCTGTACACGGTCGACGCTTCGGCGGCGGGAGTGACGGTCGCCGAGGCGATTTCCCTCGACCTCACCCGGCGCATCGCCGACGTCACCTTGGAGAAGGTTGCTGCGAAGCGTGTCGCCGGCCCCTCGGTGGCGGCGTCCGCGCTGGACACGGCACTCGTGACCGCGGCGGGGCTGCTCGCCTCGGAACAACTCGGGATCGCCGAATGGGCGCTGACCGAAACGGTGCGCTATCTCAAGGAGCGCTACCAGTTCGGCCGTCAGGTCGGTTCGTTCCAGTCGCTGAAGCACCGGTTGGCGAACCTGTACACGGATCTGGTCAACGCCAGGGCGACCGCGCGCTACGCCGCCGACTGCCTGGCCTCCGGCGACGACATCGCGATCGCCGTCGCGGTCGCGCAGGCCCGCAACTCCCCCATCGCCGTCCACGCCGCCGAAGAAGCGATCCAGCTGCACGGCGGGATCGGCATGACCTGGGAGCACCCCGCGCACCTGTACCTGAAGCGCGCGAAGAGCGACGAGATCGCGTTCGGCACTCCTGGGCGGCATCGCGCCGCCCTCGCGCCGCTGATCGACCTGCCGGCCTGATCTCCCCGGCGGGGTCCGTCCCGGAAAGTGTCGGACCCCGCCGGTAGACCTGTTCGAACATCAGATCGAACAGGGAGTCATCATGAAACTGCTCGTGGCCACCTCGAAGACCCAGGGCACCCGGAAAAACGACTTCGACCACTGCGTCGAGGGCGAGCTGCTCTGGATCGCCCCGTGCTGTGACGACGGCGAGAGCTCGCCCGATTCCGATTGCGGCTGTGGAAGGGCGTTCGGCGGCCTGAGTTCGCATCGCGGGACGACGACGGCGCTCGTCGCGGAACTGCCCGGCTTCACCTATTCCGACTACGCCGAAGCGTTGCGGTCGAGTCTGGCCGCCCAAGGCTGGCCACCCGAAGCCGCCGAAGAGCTGGCGGCGGGCTTGCTCGCCTTCGCCTCCGGATGGGAGGTGGGAACGGTGCTCGAACGCCGCAACGACTGTTTCGCCGAGCGGCTCGTGCCCGCGGGCTGAGCACTACTCGGGTCGCAGCGCGGCCAGCAGGAGATCGGCGAAGTGGTCGCCGATCTGGCGGGCCGAGAGCGCGCCGCCGCGCCGGTACCACGATCCGAGGTGGTGCACCGACCCGAAGAAGAAGTCGACGATCACGTCGGCCGGTTTGTCCGCGCGGAACTCGCCGGACTCCTGGCCTTCCTCGATCAGCGTGCGGAACCGCTCGTGGTACTTGCGGCGTTCCGCGCGGACGGCCTTCTGCTTCTCCACGCTGAGCTGGTGCATGGACTGCATGAAGATCGTGTTGTCGTCGAGGTTGTCGATCGTGCTGACGACGACGTCGGAGGCGGCGGAACGCAGCCGTTCCCGCAGCGGAGCCTCGCTCGAGACCACTTTTTCCAGTTGCTCGGTCTGCGCGCGCAGCACCCGGGCGTAGATCTCGTAAAGGAGGTCGTCCTTGGAGCCGAAGTAGTGGTACATAGCGCCCTTGGTGACCCCGGCCGCCTCGACGATCTCCTGCACGGAGGTGCGGTCGAAACCCTTCTTGGCGAAGAGCTTCGTGGCGTGCGACAGCAGACGGCGCGGGACGGCGGCCTGGTCCTCACCGCCGGCCTCGGCCTTCCTGGTGGTCGCTCGTGTCATGGCCGGCCCCTTCTCGTGCGGACACTCAGCATACCGGCCGGTTTGTCGACGGCCGGAGAAGCGCCGGTTCCCGGGAAGGATTACCGGCCACTGGGCGCCTGGGAGGGCCTCGACCGCCCGGTTCATACGGTTGGGTGACGGCCAGCCGGGCCCCGTCCTGGTGAACTGGGCATATGAGCACCAGGCACCCGGGCACCGGGACGGGATCGCGGGCGGACGTCCGCGTCGAGGAGGTCGGAGCCCTGCGAGACGGAGTCGCTCTGGGCACGACCCCGCTGACGGTGCTCGCCGGGGAGCCGGGTTGCGGCCGCGGCACGGTACTGGACAGGCTCGCCGAGGAGCTCACCCCGTCGGCCAAAGTGCTGGTGCTGCGGCTGGCCAAGCTCGACCGGACACTCCCGTACGGGGCGATGTTCCGGCTTCTCGTCCTTCTCGGCGGGGACCGGGCCGAGGAGGAACCCGCGCGGCGCTCGGTGCTGGCCATGCTCGCCAGGGCGGGCGAGACCACGCCGACCCCGGAGACCGTCGCGAAGATCGCGACCGCCGTGTTCGCGCTTCTCCGCGTCCAGACCCCGTTGGTGGTCCTGGTCGACGACGCGCAGTGGCTCGACGAGCACACCGCCCGGCTGGTGAGCGCGCTGCTGCACCGTTGCACGGCGGAGACATCGATCAGCGTGGTCGCGACAGTGCGGACAGGCGCGGGAGACGACCTGTCCGAGAGCCCCGCGCTGAGAGGAGCCTTCGCGCGGCTCCGGGCGAGCGGGCGCGCGAAGTCGCGGTTACTCCGGCCGCTTTCGCGTGCGCAATCGCGGTCACTGCTGACGGGACTGGTCTCGGCCCTGCCGAACGATGGCCTGGTGAGCGAGCTGCACACCGCCGCCCGGGGCAATCCCGCCGCCCTGACCGCGCTCGTGCACGGCTACCGGAAGGCCGGAGCGCTGCGGATCATCGACCGCACCGCGTACCGCGTCGAGCGGGTCGACCGGCCGGTGGCCACCGAGGACCATCCGCTCCTGCTGGCGGTGGCCGAGGCCGGTGGCGGCGTCAGGGAGGTGGCCGAGACGATGGCGATGCTCTGCCCGCTCGGCACCGCCGCACCCGGCCTGGCCGCGACCGCGCTCGGATGGCGTGAAGACGATCTGCGGGCGGTGCTCGACAGGCTTGTCGCCGAACGTGTCCTGGTGCGGCGGCACGACGGCGGGCATCGGTTCCGGGTCCCCGCCGTGCGTGACGCCTTGCTGACCAAGATCGGGCCGTACGCCTCGCGCAGCCTGGCCGCTCAAGCGGTCCAGGCGGTGTGGTCCGGCTCCGCGTCCGTCTCGGATCCGGATCTGGTGCTCGACTGGATCACCCAGGCCGGGTCGCTCGTCGACACGCGCCGCGCGGCGGACGAACTCCTCGAAAACGGCAAGCGGGTCCTGTTCACCGACGGCGCGAAGGCGGAACGCTGGCTCCACGCGACGCTGTCCTGGGTGACCGAACCGCCGGCGCGGACGGTCGTGCTGATGCTGTTGAGCGCGGCGAAGGCGTTGCACTACCGGGCGGCCGAGGCCGGGGACTGCGCGCGGCAGGTGCTCTGCAAGCATCTCGGCCACCTCGAACCCGCGGAGGCACAGGAACTTTCGGTCCTGTTCATCTCCGGGCTCGCCGCCCGCGGTGACCTCGGTGAACTCGCCGAAATCGCCGCGGGCGCGTCGCCGGTGCTGCCGGACGACCCGGCACTGATGGTGATCAACCGCGCGTATGCCCTGGTACTGAGCCATCGCTGGATCGAGGCGCGCGACCTCCTGGAGCGGGCGCGCGCGGTGTGGACCGGCAGCAACCACATCACCGCCGACTTCGGCACGATGTTCCTCGCGGCCTGCGGCGTCGTGCTCGGCGACACGTCCCAGCTGCACACGCTCATCGCGCATCCGGAACTGTGGCGTTCCGGGCATCTTCCGCAGTACAACATCGAACAGCGCCGGTTCGAAGTGGAGATGCTGCTGCAGTTGGGAGAACTCCGGCAGGCGCGGCGGCTGATCACCGACGCCGGGATGCCCTTGGACCAGTTGCCGGGACCCAACCTGTTCGCGCTGAACTACCTCGGCGGTGACTGGGCCGAGGCGATGGAACTGGCCCGGCGGACGATGCTGGGCGGCACCGATCCGGCTCGGCCGCTGCATTGCCTGCTGACGCACTGCGCGATCCGGCTCCTCGGCGCGCAGGGCCGGCTCGCCAGGGCCAGGGCGCTGGCCGCCGACAGCCGCCCGGCCGGGATACAGCACACGATCGACCACGCCGAATCCACCGTGCTCGGCGAACTCGGTGACACCGAGGGCGCCGACGCGTTGCTGTACTCCGCCGCACGCAGCGCCGACGCGGGCGGCTACCTCCTGGGCACCGAAGACCTCTGGGCCGACCTGGCGCGCTCCGCGCTGGCGCGGAACAAGCAACGCGAAGGTGAACATTGGGTACGGCGCTCCGCGCGCACGGCGACCCAGCTCGACACCGCCCGCGCGCACCAGAACCACTACCTCGCCCGCGCGGCGGTCCATCGCGAACCCGCCTCGGCCCGGCGCGCCGCGGCCATCGCGCGCGAACGCCGGGAGGTTCCCTACGAGTCGGCGATGACCCTCCTGCGGGCAGGGCTCGCCGGGCACCGGCCGGAGCGGTCATGGACTGAGGCGTACGAACTGTTCGGCGAGGTCGGTGCCTGGTACTGGCGCGGCCGCGTTCGGAAGTTGTTGCGCGACAATGGCTTCGCCGGACCCGGCCGGACGGAGACGACCGCCGAGAACGAACGCCTGCTGGCGATCCTCGTCGCCGAGGGCCTCACCAACCGGCAACTGGCGGTCGTCCTCGAAACCAGTGAGAAAAGCGTGGAAGGCAGGCTCAGCAGGCTTTTCTCACGGACCGGGTACACGTCCCGGGTGGAACTCGCGGCGGCGATCCTGACCGGCGACTACCTGACCTGACCCGACGCATTCAGAGGACTGATTGCGAGAGTGGTGCGCGCGTCTAGCAGGTGCGAACGTCCACAGTCAACACATCGGGCGGTAACTGGCATCGTTCTCGGGTGCCACTGGCACCGAGCCAGTATCCGCGCCGCGGCGTTGTCCGTGGGCGGGGTGCGGGGCCACGGTGGAGATCGTCTTCGCAAGTCCCGAACAAGGTGGTGACCCTGTGCGTTTCGACCTCCTCGGCCCCTTCAACGTCGTGCACGACGGACGTCCGGTCGTGTTGCGCGGGGCGACCCAGCGAGCCGTGCTCGCCTATCTGCTGTTGCGGCACAACGAGGTCATCGCCACCAGCACGTTGCTGCAGGCGATCTGGGCGGACGAGATCCCCGCCACCGCGCGCAAGATGGTGCAGAACGCCGTTTCGGGGCTGCGCTCGACGCTGGCCCAGCGCACCGGCGCCACCGAGCAGGCGATGCTGCTCACGCACGCGCCCGGTTACCTGCTGCGCGTCGACAGCGAGCAGGTCGACGCCGCCCGGTTCCGGCGGCTCGCCGCCGAAGGGCGGACGGCGCAGGCGGCCGGGAATGTCGAGCAGGCCGTGTCGGCTTATCGTGACGCGCTCTCGCTGTGGCGTGGCCCGGTGCTCGCCGACCTCACCGAGACCGGTGTGGTGTGGCCCGAGCTGGTCGCGCTGGAGGACCAGCGGATCGCCGTCCACGAGGACCTTTTCGGCTTGGAGCTGGACCGCGGACACCACCACGAGGTGCTCACCGATCTGCGCGGGCTGGCGGAGGCCAACCCGAACCGCGAGCGGCTCAACGCCCAGCTGATGACCGCGCTCTACCGCTGCGGCCGTCACGTGGACGCGCTCGAGGTCTACCGCGCGACGCGCGCCAGCCTCGCCGAAGGGCTCGGCCTGGAACCGGGCAAGGAGTTGCGCGAGCTGGAACGCGCGATCCTCCAGCACGACGAAACCCTGCTCACCCGGCGGCCGGATCCGGCGCCGCGTCCCGAACCCGAGCCCGCCCCGGTGGCCGAGCCACTGCCGTTCACGCCCGCACCGGTGATCGCCTTGCCCCGCACGGAGCCCGTCGAGAGCGAGCGGAAGCCGGTCGTCGCGGTCGGGGTCGCGCTCGCCACGCCGGACGACGATCCCGAAGAGGCCGTGGAGGCGCAGGCGCGGTTGCGGACCGTCGTCGAGGAGGAGGCCATCGCCGCGGGCGCGCATCTTCCCGGCGAGTCAGGGCCGGTGGTGCTGGCTCTGTTCGGTCTCCCCCGGACCGGTGACGACGACGCCGTCCACGCGACCCGGACGGCGTTGCGGATCCTCGACCGCCTGGCCACCGCCGGGATCGCGACCCAGATCGGTGTCGACAGCGGGGACGTTCTCGTCGAGTTCACCGCCGCCGGCCCCGGACAGGTGGCAGGCCCCGTCCTGG
This sequence comes from Amycolatopsis sp. NPDC043889, assembly GCF_056435645.1. Classification (NCBI taxonomy): domain Bacteria; kingdom Bacillati; phylum Actinomycetota; class Actinomycetes; order Pseudonocardiales; family Pseudonocardiaceae; genus Amycolatopsis; species Amycolatopsis sp. NPDC043889. The sequence continues at coordinate 56,506 of NZ_JBWKEC010000025.1, read as the reverse complement.
ACCGCTGTGTCCGCTCGGCGCTACGCGCGCCCGAAGGCCGGATCCGCGTCTCGGACGCGGTCCGCGAAGCCTCCGAGCCCGCCGTGGTGCACGAAGCATCCGAAGACTCGCCTGGCTGGTGGCACGCCGTCTCGGCCCGTCAACATCCGATCGCCGAGCCCGCCGATCCCCGCGGCTTCGTCGGCCGTGACCACGACCGCGATCTGCTGAACCACCTTCTCGGTTTCGTCGAGCGCGGCGGGCGCCCGCATCGGGTGACCGTGTTCGGCGAGCCCGGGATCGGCAAGACACGGCTCCTCGCCGAGTTCGCCGAAACCCTCGCCGAGCAGCCCCGCATCCGCGTGCTGGACGCCGGGGCCGACGTCGCCGAGGCGTTCGCCGTCGTTCCCGGGCTGCTCCCCCAGACCGCGTCCCGGCTGCGCACCGAGGGCGGCGATGCCGCGCTTCGGGCCGCTGCCACCGAACTGACCTGCTACGGGCCGCTGGTGGTGCTGGCCGATGACCTGCACCGCGCCGACGCCGAGACCCGCGACTCCGTCGACCGGCTCGGTGAAGCGTGTGCGGGACTGCCGGTCCTGATCGTCGCCTCCGCACGGCCCGGGCTGCTGGAAGCCGAACACGGCGAGCGATGCGGCACGACGGTGACGCTGGCCCCGCTGGCCGACGACGCCGTCAGCCAGCTGCTCGACAAGCTCCTGCCCGGTACCGCCCGGCTCATCCGCGGCAGGCAGGAGCTGATCGCCAGGATCGGCGGCAACCCCAGGTTCGCGCACGCGTACGCCGAGGAGGTACACGGCCGCACCACCCCGTTTCCGGGACTCGGCCAGGCGATGACGCCGCCGTTGGTCCGCCGGACGCTCGCCGCGCAGCTCGACAACCTGCCCGCCGCCGAGAAGTCGCTGCTGAAGGCGGCCAGCCTCACCGGGGACGCCTTCACCGCCGAAGACGTCGCCGCGGTCTGCGGCCGCGACACCGCCGAGATCGAGGGGACGCTGTCCCGGCTCGCGAGCCTCGCGGTGTTGCGCCGGGAGGACGACGCCGGCTACACGTTCCGCCGTGCGACCCTGCGGGAGCTGGTCTACCAGCGGATCCCGCGCGCGACCCGTACCGCGCTGCTCCGGCGCCCGGTCCCGCGCCGCGTCGAAGCCCTCGCCTGACGGCTGGCCTGAACGTAGTGAAGGCCTCCTTGCCTACCCTGAAGGTAGGCAAGGAGGCCTTCACGGACCGGGGAATCAGCCGGTGGGGCGCTGCATGACGTCCGAGGTGTACTTGACCGAAGAAGGCTCGTGCCGCGAAGTGAACGGGCACTTCCAGTCCTCTTCGGTCATCCGTCCGGAGAAGTGCCGGGACGGCATCTGGTACTCGTAGGTGGTGAAGCTCGGGTTGACCGAGCCGTTGTTGGTCGTCTCTCGTTTGCGGATCGCGTCCTGCATCGAGAAGAACTTGTCGCCCAGCAACATGAACTGCATCAGCGAGTTGAACGCGATCGCAGGCCGGGAGAACCGGCGGCTCGCCCGTGACGAACCCGGGTGCATGCCGACGACGAAGAACGAGTGCCCGGCGACGTGGAACCCGAAGTTCGGTTCGTCGGGGTCCGAGGTGGCGCCTTCGTCGAGGCCGTAGGTGCGGCTGTCGATGTCATGGATGAGCTGGAGGTGGCGCCACAGCAGGCGTTCGTACTCCTCCTCGTCGAGGACACCGCCGGGAGCCTCGAAGGTGGCCACGAACGTGCGGAAGCTCTTGTCCGACAACGTGGGCCGGATGTCGCGGGCATAGCCGAGCATGTCGCGGTAGTGGGCACGCGCCGACTCCGGATCGCCCAGCGCCGGGTAGTGGCCGTGGACGATCGAGCCCTTCTTCAACGCCGCGCGAGCACCGAGACAGCTGAACTCCGTGGTCTGGATGAACGCTTCGAGCTCCGCTTTCGGGTCGCTCATTTCACTCCGCCTTTCCGGTGCTCCCCGGCCGTTCGCCGCCTGCCGGGAAACCAGTCGAAGGCACGCACGGTGACCGGGCGCGCCGGGACGGCCAGCGCGGCCGCGTTGCCGGCGCCGGCGTCCAGTTCCATGATCGTCCATTCAGGACGGTCTTCGAGGGCGACGTCGCCGCCGGTGAGGGTGAAGGAAGGTCCCGGCAGTCCGGCCAGTCCGGTGCCGTCGACCTTGAGGTAGGCCTCCTTGCAGGTCCAGTACCGGAAGAAGGTCAGCGGCTCGCGGACGGCGGCGGCCTCTTCCGGGCGCAGTGTCCGCGCGGCCAGGCCGTCGTGGTCGACCTCCCGGACCTCCTCGACGTCCACGCCGACCCGGACCCCGGCCGCGACCGCGACCAGCGCCAGCGCGCCGGACCGGGACAGGCTGAACTCGATCCCCGTCACGCCCGCCAGCGCCGGGCGGTCGCCGTCGCGGGTGAACCGCAGCTCGGACGCCGGGATGCCCGTGTAGGACGCGAGGATGTCGCGCAGCGCGACATGCGCGGCCAGGAAACGGGCCCGTTCCTCGTCCACCGTGATGGCGGCGGCCCGGCGCAACTCGTCTTCGGAGAGCGCGCCGAGCAGACCGTAGGCCTCGGACGAGCCCGGGGCGAGCACCCGCGCGAGGGCGATCCGCCACACGTGCGCGTCCCGGCCGGGGCGGAGCCGTTCACCCAGCGCGCCCGAGGGCTGCTTCCACGCCGAGAACCACTGCGTGGTCATCGGCCCAGCTTCCGGTGGATCACGTCCAGCAGTTCCGGCACGTGCTGCTCGAGGTAGAAGTGCCCGCCCGGGTAGGTCACCATCGTCGAGTCGGTGGCGAGTTCGAGCCACGCCGCCAGTTCGTCCAGATCGGCCCGCGGATCGCGATCGCCGCCGAACACGGTCAGCGGCACCGGCAACGGCTCCCCCGGGACATGGCGGTAGGTCTCGTTGACCGCCAGATCGGCCCGCATCAGCGGCAGGAACATCGCCAGCAGTTCGCGCTCGCGGCGCAGGACGTCCGGCAGGCCGCCGAGGGCGTGCAGTTCGGCGGCGAGCCGCTCGTCGGGCAAAGCCCGCAGCTGGAGCCGGGTGTCGGGCAGCTGCGGGGCCGCCCGCCCTGACACGAACAGATGCTTCGGCAGCGTGGCCCCGCGCTCCGCGAGCCTGCGGGTGAGCAGGTACGCGGTCAGGGCGCCGACACTGTGCCCGAAGAACGCGAAGTCACCGGTGAGCACATCCCCGAGCCCCTCGATCGCCGCCTCGACCAGGCTTTCGACGTCTTCGTGCGGTGTCTCGCGACCGCGTTCGGCACGGCCGGGCAGCTGGACCGGCAGGACGACCAGCCTTTCGCCCGCCGCGAGGACCCATTCCCGGTAGACCGCCGCGCTCGCTCCGGCGTGCGGGAAACAGAACAGCTTCGTCGCCTCGGCAGGCGGGATCCCGCCGGGCAGCCAGGGACATGCCGTGCTCGGAGCGGTCATCGCAGCTCCATCGTCAGATAGGGCGGCGGTGGCTGGATCGTGCTCAGATCGGACTCCAGGACGAGCCGGTCGCCGTCCCGCGAGATCTCGGTGAAGCCCGCGAACGCGTAGGTCACGTACATGACCCGGTTACGGCCGGTCTCGACGAAGTCCGCGCGCAGTTTCGCGCCGTCCTCCTTCGCCAGTCCCATGATGTGGTTGAGCAGCACGGTGCCGACCCCGCGCGACATCACGCGGCACGACATCAGCATCATCCGCAGATGCCAGGCCGGCGCGCCGCGTTCGGCCAGCGCCAGGCCGATCTTGCCGTAGCCGCCGTACTTGTCGGAAAGGGAGGCTACGAGCAGGACGTGGTCGGGCGAGGTGCGCAGCTCGTCCAGCTCGTCGTAGGAGTAGGTCCGGCCGGTGGAGTTGAGCTGGTTGGTGCGGACGGTCAGTTCCTCGGCCCGCTGCAGGTCCTCCCGCTGGGCACGCGCGATCGTGAACTTCATGTCCAAAGTGGACAAGAACTCCTCGCTGGTGCCCTCGTGATCCTGTTCGACCTGCTCCCGCACGGCGGCAGCGCGGTAGAGTTCGCGGCGCACCCGCGACTCGTCGGTGACGAACTTCGGCCGGAACTCCTCCGACGCCAGTGCCTCCCCCAGCTTCGCCACGTCGACGGTCTTGACCGAAGGCAGCGCGTGCGCGACCTCGGCCAATTCGAACGGCTGGTCGTCGACGAACGCGATCGTGTCGAGACCGATGTTCAGCGACTTCGCGATCCTTTCCACGGAACCGGATTTGGGGTTCCAGCTGATCTGCGGGTACAGGAAGTACTCGTCGAGCCCGGCCGCCTTCAGCCGCGTCATCGCCGCTTCGTGGTCGTTGCGGCTGGCCACCGAATGCAGGATGCCCAGTTCGTCGAGCCGCTTGATCTCCGCCACGACCTCCGGCCGTACGGTGACCTCGCCGTCTTCCAGCAGCGTGCCGTCCCACAGCGTGTTGTCGAGATCCCACACCACGCATTTGATCCGGCCCCGCTTGGGTTTCTCCAGCACTGTGCTGTCTCTGATCATCCCGGCACCTCCCGATACGCCTCGTCCGCGATGGTCAGCTCCTGGATCTGGGTGCTGCCCTCGATGATTTCCATGACCTTCGCGTCGCGGTACAGGCGCGCCACCGGGTAGTCGGGGCCGCAGCCGTTCGCGCCGTGGATCTGGACCGCGTCCGAAGCCGCCTTGGCCGCGGCCGTGGACGCGAAGTACTTGGCCACCCAGGTCGCCATGATGGTCGCCGGATCGCCCGCGTCCTTGAGCCGCCCGGCCTTCTCGCACAGCAGGCGCGCGGCGTCGCGCGCGGTGACCATCTCGCTGATCTTGGCGCGGATCTGCGGCAGCTCCCGCAGCAGCCCGCCGCCCGCTGAACGCGCCGACGTGTAGGCGGCCGACGCGGCGAGCGCCGCCCGCACGATCCCGACCGAACCGCACGCCACGCTGTAGCGCCCGAGGTCGAGCGCGCCGGTCATCACCGTGCCCGCGGCCCAGCCCGGCGGACCGACCAGCGCGGACGGGTCGAGCCGGACGTCGTCGAACTCGATGGTCGCCAGCATGCTCGCCGTGGTGCCGAGCATGTGCCGGACCGGGGTCACCCGGACCCCCGGATGATCCGAGGGCACCAGGAACGCGCTCATCCCGGTGGCCGTGCCGGCGAACACCAGCAACAGCCCGGCGACCTGGCCGCCGGTGATCCAGGTCTTGCGCCCCCGCAAAGTCCAGACGCCGTTCTCGGCGACGGCCACGGTGCCCGCGGCCGTCGAGTCGCTACCGCTGAAATCCGGCTCGGTCAGGCAGAACGCGCCCAGCGTCGCGCCGTCGGACAGGGCGGGCAGCCAGCGCTCGCGCTGCTCGTCGTCGCCCCAGCGTTGTACCGTCGCGGTCACCATCGTGTGCACGGTGAGCAGGCTCCGCAGCGAAGAACAGCCGCGGCCCGCCTCCTCGTGCAGCCGCCCGAGGGTGACCATGTCCAGCCCGGCGCCGCCGGCTTCGACGGGGAGGAACGGGGCCCACAGTCCCAGCTCCCCCACCCGCCTCAGCACCTCCGGGGGGATGTGCTCGGCCCGGTCCCACGCGTCCGCGTGCGGGCCGACCTCCTCGTCGACGAAACGCCCGATCACCTCGACCGCGGGCGTTTCGGGCCGTGTCCTCGCCCTCACGTCGTTCTCCCGTTCAGTGCGCGGCCGCGGCGGTACGCCGCTCGACCAGCTCGGTCATCCGCGTGACGGTGCGGAAGTTGTCCAGCTTCAGTTCCTCGTTGGGGATCCGGGTGGCGAACGCCTTTTCGATGAACATGACCAGCTCCATCGCGAACAGGGAGTTCACGAAACCCAGCGCGAAGATGTCCTGCTCGTCGGTGAACGACAGGCTGGGGAACTTCGCGCCGATGAAGCCGCGGATCTCGCCGCGGACGTCCTGCGACATGGTGGATGCCTTTCTCGCGTAGGTGGGTAAGGCGTGGGTGGCGTGATGACTCAAGGTGGTCGTGAGTGGCGATTCGGGTTCTAACCCGAATCGCCACTCACGACCAGCCGGGCCCACGTCAGCCGCCGCTCAGCCGCTGTAGTTGTAGAAACCCTTGCCGCTCTTGCGCCCGTGCAGCCCGGCCGCGGTCATCTGCTTGAGCAGCGGGCAGGGGCGGTACTTGCTGTCGTTGAACTCGTCGTAGAGGACCTCGACGCTGTAGAGGATCGTGTCGACGCCGATCAGGTCGGCGGTCTCCAGCGGGCCCATCGGGTGCCCGAAGCAGCCGCGGAACACCTCGTCGACCGTCTCCGCGTCCGCGACCCCTTCGTGCACCAGGAAAGCGGCCTCGTTGACGGTGAGCATCAGCACGCGGTTGGAGACGAACCCGGAGGCGTCGTTGACCGGGATCGGCTTCTTCCCCATCGACAGCAGCAGCTCGCGCACGATGTCCTTTGTGGACTCACTGGTGTGGTAGCCGGGGATGAACTCGCACGAAGGCTTCATCGGCACCGGGTTCATGAAGTGCACCCCCATCACCTTGTCCTGGCGCCGGGTGAGCGCCGCGACCTTGGTGATCGGGATGGCGGAGGTGTTGACGACGAACACGGTGTCGGCCTTGCAGGCCTCGTCGAGTTTCGGGTACAGGCGGGACTTGAGGTCCCAGTTCTCGGTGATGTTCTCGATCACCACTTCGGCCTCGGCGAGCAGGGTGAGCTCGGTGCCGAAGGTGATCCGGCCGAGTACGGCGGCCGCGTCGATCTCGGGGCCGCCGAGCATGCGGCTCATCCGGCATTCGAGTTCGATCCGGTCGCGGGCGTCGGCCAGTTTGCCCGGGTCGACGTCGATGAGCACGACCTCGTGCTCGCTGGTGGCGAGGTTCTGCGCGACCCCGGTGCCCATCACACCGGCGCCGACGACTCCGACGAGGGTCATCGTTCCTCCTTGGCTGCGTTGCTCGTGGTCAGGTCCAGCACGCCGTCGAGCCGGCCGTGGGCGGCCCGGACGGCGTCGGCGCCGCCGGGGTGCTGGTCGGCGAACACGACGGTCGCGCCCAGTTCGGCGCCCAGCCGGGTGGCCAGGTCGCGGGCGGTGACGTCCAGTTCGCCTTCGATCAGGTAGACCGGGGTCTCGGCGGACCGGGCGCCGAGCGCGACGTCGGCGGCGGCCCGGGTCGGCTCGATCCAGTAGCGGTCGCGCTGGAACGGATAACCCGGCAACGTGGTCTTCCGCGGGTCGCGGCCGTCGTGATAGGCCCGCCAGTCGATGTCCGCCCCGGAAAGCCAGGCGCGGCCGAGCGCTTCGGTGAGCACGGCCGTGTCCTGGCGGGGGTCGGCCTCGCCGGGCAGGGTCGGAACCAGCAGCGGCCACGAGGTCTGCGGGAAATCGGGGTGACCGCGGAACATCGAGCCGAGCGACTGCCCGGCTCCCAGTTCCAGCAACACGGTATCCGGGGAAAGACTGGCAAGATGCTCGATCATCGCCGCGAACCGCACGGGACGGCACATGTGCTCGGCCCAGTAGCCGGGATCCTTCAGCTGTTTGAGCGTGATCGGCGCGCCGGTGACGTTCGACAGGTAGGGCACTTCCGGCTCGCGCGGCGTGAGGTTCTTCCGCGCCCACGCCGTCAGTTCGGCGGCGGCCGGGCGCAGGGCCCGCGAGTGGAAGGCGTGCGTGGTGCGCAGTGGCCGCGCCGGGACGCCGTGTCCGGCGAGCGCGGCGGCCAGCTTTTCGACGCCGTCGCCGGCGCCGGACACCACGATCATCCGCGGCCCGTTCACCGCGGCGACGTCGACGCCGAACGCCGTCACGTCACCCACCAGCGCGGTGAGTTCGGCGGCCCCCAGCGGGACCGCGGCCATCGCGCCTTCCGGCAGCTTCTCGATCAGCTTCGCGCGGGTGGCGACCAGCGCGGTGGCCTCTTCCAGGGTCAGCGCGCCCGCGAGGGTGGCGGCGGCGAACTCGCCGACGCTGTACCCGGCGAGCACGGACGGCTGGACTCCCCAGGCGCGCAGCAGGCGGCCGAGCGCGTAGCCGAGGGTGAACACTGCGGGCTGGGTGAACGACGGAACGGCGTCCTCGCTGTCGGTCGCGCGGCCCAGCAGACGGGCGAGGTCGCCGCCGTCGGAACCGCGAGAGCCGTGCAGGCTCGTCGTCGGGTCAGTGCCGAGATGCGCCTTGAACAACGCGGCGCATTCGTCGACAGCGGCTTTGAACTCCGGCTCGCTCTCGTAGAGCCCGCCCGCCATACCGCGGTACTGCTCGCCGACCCCGGCGAGCAGGAAGCCCGCCTTGCGCGGCTTCGAGTCCGCTTCGGCGACCACGCGGGTCTCGGACGCGAGTGCGCCGGTCGCCTCGTCCACAGAGGACACGACCGTCATCCGCCGGTGCTCGAAAGCCTTCCGTCCGTTGTGCAACGTGTAGGCGACGTCGGCCAAATCCGTCCACTCAGGACTGGAGGCGGCGAGCCTGCCGGTCATCGCGTCCGCCGCTTCGGAGGTCCGCGCGGACCACACGAGCAGCTGGTGCGGACGCGCGGGCGGACGCTCCGGGCAGTCCTCCGGCGCTTCCTCGATGACGACGTGGGCGTCGGTGCCGCCGAAGCCGTACGCACTGACGCCCGCCAGCCGGGGCCGCTCGCCGCGCGGCCAGTCGCCCAGTTCGTTCTGCACGACGAGTTTGTCACCGCTGCGGGCGAGCTGCGGGTTGGGCTTCTCGAAGTTGACCGCGGGCGGCAGCTTCTCGTGGTGCAACGCCAGCGCGGCCTTGATCAGCCGGGCGACACCGCCCGCCTGGTTGATGTGCCCGAGGTTCGCGTCGATCGAGCCGAGGGTGACCCGCTCGACGCCATCGACGTCGAAGATCCTCTGCAGTGCGGAGATCTCGGCGACGTCACCGAACGGGGTGCCCAAAGTGGACACTTCGATATGGTCGATCTCGTCGGGCTCGACGTCGGCGGCGGCCATCGCCTCCGCTACGACGGCGGCCTGGCCGGGAACGCCCGGCAGATTGAACCCCTGCCGCGCGCGGTTGCCCTCGTGGTGGATGGCCCAGCCCCGGATCACCGCGTAGACGCGGTCGCCGTCGGCCAGCGCGTCCTCCAGCCGCCGCAGCACGACGACGCCGAGACCGTTGCCGGGGACCTTGCCGTTGGCGCCCGCGTCGAGGATCCGGTTGATGCCGTCGGGCGCGAACCGGCTGCCCTCACGGTAGAGGTAGCCCGGTTCCTGAGGCACCACAACGGAAACCGAACCGGAGACGACCAGGTCGGATTCGCCGGTGAGCAGGCTGGAACAGCCCTGCGCGACGGCGGCGAGAGCGGTCGAACTACAGCTCTGCACGCTGACCGACGGGCCGGTCAGGTCGAGCGCGTACGACAGCCGGGACGCGAGCAGATCCTTCTCGTTCTGCAGGATCAGCTGATCCGGGCCGACGGTCAGCGCGGTGACGTCGTTGGACAACAGGTTCGACAGCAGGTACGTACTCGGGGCACCGCCGGCGAACACCCCGGCGAGGCCTTCGATCCGGTCCGGGTCGACACCCGCGTCCTCCAGCGCGTGCCACGCGCATTCGAGGAACAGCCGGTGCTGCGGGTCGAGGAGTTCGGCGTCGGCGCGGCTGTAGCCGAAGAAGTCGGCGTCGAAGCGGTCGATACCGGGCAGCAACCCGGCCGCGGGGACGAACGCGGGATCGTCGGCCACTTCGGCGGGAACACCCGCGGCCAGCAGCTCGGCGCGGGTCATCCGGGTGATGCCGTCGCGGCCGGCGCACAGATCGGCCCAGAACTTGCCGATGTCGGGCGCGCCGGGGAAGTTCCCGGCCATGCCGACGATCGCGATGTCGTCGCCGGTGTCCCGTTCTCGCGTGGTCATGGGGTGGTTCACCTTCCGGTCCGGCTCGGGCGCTTGCGGAGCTTCGCGGTGCGGGCGCGGCGGCGCTCACCGCGGGCGGAGACGTCTTCGGTGGGCTCGGCGGCCACCTGCGGCGCGCCGGGTTCGCCGAGGAGCGTGACGAACTCGGCGATGGTCGGTTTCTCGAACAGGCTCGCCGGGGCCAGTTCGACGCCGAACTCCTTGGCGACGCGGCCGATCAGCACCAGGCCGATCAGCGAAGTACCACCGAGGTCGAAGAAGGGGTCGTGCACGCCGACCTGTTCCAGGCCGAGGCAGTCGCACCAGGCGGCGGCGACCCGCTCTTCGGCCGGGGTGCGCGGGGCGACGTACGCGGTGCGCAGATCGGGCCGCGGATACCGCTCGCCGGTGGGGATCGCGGCGTCGGCGCCGACCAGCGCGTCGACCGAACCCATACGGGCGAGCGCCGCCAGCACGTCGGCCAGCGGGAGCGGCAGCACGGTCACCAGCGGCTCGCCGGAGACGATGATCCGCGAGAGCAGTTCGGTGCCTTCTTCGGCGCCGATGCCGAACTCCTCGCGGAACTTGCGGGAGCCCTCCTGCGCTTCGGCGGAACCCGAGAGCCCGGACGCCGTCCAGGCGTCCAGCTGCCAGGGCCCCCACGCGACCGACACGACCTGCTTGGCCGGACCACGTCCTCCTGCCGAGGCCGAGGCGACCCCGTCGAGGAAGGCGTTGGCGGCGGAGTAGTCGATCTCCCCGACGCCGACGGTGAGCGTCACCGTCGAGGAGTACAGGACCAGCAGGTCGACCGGTTCGACGCGCAGCGCCTCGGTCAGGGCGAGGGTGCCGTCGACCTTCGGCGCCAGCACCGCGGCCGCCTGCTCACGCGTCTTGTTCTGCAGCAGGCCACCACCGGCGATCCCGGCCGCGTGCACCACACCGTCGAGGTACCCGAAGTAGCCGCGGACCTCCGCCAGCAACGCCGCGGCCTCGCCGGGGGCGCTGACGTCGGCGCGCAGGGTCAGGACGTCGGCGCCGAGGGCGCGCAGATCCCGGACCGCCAGCAGCACTTCGCTCGTGCGGTCGTCGACGCCGTGGTCGGAGATCCAGTCGTCCCAGGTCTCCTCCGGCGGCAGGTCGGACCGGCCGGCCAGCGCGAGGTTCACGCCCAGCGGCGCGAGCCGCCGCGCCAGCGCGAGGCCGAGGACACCGAGCCCGCCGGTGATCAGGTAGGTCCCACCGGGCTTCCAGGCCAGCGAGTCGTCGACCTCGGGCAGCTCGACGACGTCGAAGCCGCGCAGCCAGCGGCGCCCGCCGCGCCAGGCGGCGACCGCGACTCCGTCGACAGTGTCCACAGTGGACGCAGCCAGGAGGTCGAGCTCGTGGAGGGCCTGGGCGACCTTGCCCCCGGCGCGGTCGAAGTCCGCGTACTGCGCGTGGACCAGCGGGTACTCGGCGGCGATCGCGTCGGCCGTGGCGGCGATGGTCGGGGCGAAGGCGTCGGTGGCGTCGCCGCCGAGGACGTCGAACCCGTTGCGGCCCAGGGCGAGCAGGTCGACGCGGCGGCCCGCACATTCGGCACCGATCGCCTTGCCGAGCTCCAGGAGACTGTAGAAGCCGGACTCGAGATCGCTCGTGGTGAGGCCGTAGGCGTGCACGATCCGCAGCGGGCCGTCCCCGGCGAGCACCTGGCGGTCCATCTCGGAGGCGACCGTGACGCGGTGCCCGGCGGCTTCCGCGGCGGCCGCGAAGTCGTCGGCGAAGGCACCCGGCTCGGCGAACAGGACCAGGTCCCCCGGCGTCGCGGGGACTCGGCGAGTGGTGTCCCGGTGCCACGTCGGAGTGTGCGCGGCCAGACCGGCGCGAACGGGCGTCTCCGGCTCGGCGGCGGACATCTGGTTGAGCGACCAACCCGAGCCGCGCGAGGCGACCTCCGGCCAGTAGCGGGTGCGCTGGAAGCGGTAGCCGGGCAGCGAAACGAACCGGCGGTCCGGTCCCGCACCGTCCGCCCAGCCGATCTCGACGCCGTGCTCCCACAGCGCGCCGAGCGCGGTCAGCCAGGCACGCCGTCCGGCACCGGCCACCGGCTCCGGCAGCAGCGAGACCACCGGCGTCTGCGGCAGATAGCGTCCGGCCGCCTCGGCGCCGTCGTCGCCGAGACCCGCCTCGACGAGGACTCCGGCGTATTTCGCCAGTGCCAGCAGGCCGTCTTCGAAGCGGTCGTCCGCGATCCGCCAGTGGGCCGGGTCCGCGGCCTCGGCGGCGGTGAGCACCGTGCCGGTGCGGGGCGAGATCACCGGCGCCGTGGGCGTTCCCACTCGTGGGACCGGCCCGCCGAGCGCGAGTTCGAGGCCTTCGGCGAGCCCGAACAACCCGCCCGCGACGGCGGCGACGCATTCGCCGGTCCCGCGTCCGAGCACCACGGCCGGTTCGAGGCCCCATGCGGTCAGCAGCCGGCAGAAGGCGTACTCGACGGCGAAGACCACGGCTCGTTCGTCGGCCTCGGCCGTGCCGTAGAGCGCGCCGAGGAGGTCGGCCCGGCCGTCCAGCAGGGCGGCGCATTCGTCGATCGCGGCGCGGAACGCGAGTTCCGTGCGGTACAGCTCGTCGGTCGTGCCCTGCCAGGCGCGGCGGGTGCCGGGCAGCAGGAGACCGAAGCGCCGCTTGTCGGTGACGGCCGTGCCGCCGGTGACCGCGCGCAGTGCCGTGACGGCGTCGGCGTGGTCGCGCACCAGCACCGCCTTGCGGACCGGCAGTGCGCTACGCCCGGCCTGAGTCGTGAAGGCGACGTCGGCGAGTTCGAGGTCTTCGGTCAGGTGGTCGGCCAGAGCCTCGGCGTTCGCGCACAGCCCGGCTTCGCTCTGCCCGGACACCGTGAGCAGTTGCCATTCCGGGCCCGGCGCGGGCATCGGAGCGGGCGCCGCCTGATCGAGGACGAAGTGGACATTGGAGCCGGACCAGCCGAACGAGCTGACGCCCGCGCGCAGCACCCCGTCGGCGTTGGCCGGGAAGGGACGCGCCTCGGGAACCGGGCGGACCGTGCCGTCCACGGTGACCACCGAGTTCGGCGTGCTCAGGTGCAGGTTGCCCGGCAGGGTGCCGTGTTCCAGCGACAGCACGGTCTTGATCAGCCCGGCCATCCCCGCCGCGGCGAGCGTGTGGCCGACGTTCGTCTTGACGGCGCCGACGTAGAGCGGTTCGGGCGCGTTCCGCTCGCCGAAGATCTCACCGAGGGCGGTGAACTCGATCGCGTCGCCGAGTTGTGTGCCGGAGCCGTGTGCCTCGACGTAGCCGACCTCGTCGGGGGTGACCCCGGCGTCGGCGAGCGCCGCGCGGATGACCGCGTTCTGCGCCGCGCGGTTGGGCGCGGTGAGCCCGTTGCTGCGGCCGTCCTGGTTGGTCGCGGTGCCGCGGATGACCGCGCGGGTCCGCCTGCCCGGGCCGACCTCGCCCGCCCGGCGGAGCACCACGACGCCGCCGCCCTCACCGATGACGTAGCCGTCGGCGCTCTCGTCGAAGGTCTTGGTGCGGCCGTCGGCGGCCAGCATGCTCATCTTGCAGGACTGGATGAACACGTCCGGGTTGATCATCGCCGAGGCCGCGCCGACGATCGCGATGTCGCATTCGCCGCGGCGGAGGCTCTGCACGGCCAGGTGCGCCGCGCTCAGCGCCGACGAGCAGGCGGTGTCGACGGTCAGACAAGGCCCGCGAAGGTCGAGCAGATGCGCGATGCGGCCGGCGGCGGCGGAAAGCGAGCTGCCGAGCCCGAAGTAGGGGTCGTCGGCCGCGTCCATGCCGTCGGCTTCGAGCTGCCGCATGCTGTACTGCATGGTGTCGATCAGCCCGGCGAACACGCCGGTGCGGCTGCCGCGCAGTTCGTCGGCGGTGAGCCCGGCGTCTTCGATGCCTTCCCACACCAGTTCCATGAGCAGGCGGAAGGTCGGGTCGAGCCGCCGCGCTTCCTGCGGTGAGAGGCCGAAGAACGCCGCGTCCCAGCCCGCGATGTCGTCGACGAACGCACCCTGCTGCGTGTACGCCTTGCCCGGCGCGGTGCGGTCGGGGTCGTAGTAGTCGGCGGCATTCCAGCGATCCGGCGGCACCTCGCGGACCAGATCCTTGCCCTGGACGAGGTTCTCCCAGAACTTCTCCGGGGTGTCGCTGCCACCGGCGAAGCGGCAGGACAGACCGACGACGGCGACGTCCTGGCCCGCGGCGGCCGGCCCGGTGACCACGGTCCGCGACTCCTGGGCCACGGGGGTGAGCGCGGCCAGCAGATGCGCGGCGAGCGCGGCCGGGGTGGCGTGGTCGAACACCATCGTCGGCGGGAGCGCCAGCCCGGTCTCGGAGTTGATCCGGCCGCGCAACTCGATGGCGGTAAGCGAATCGATGCCCAGTTTCGTGAACTGCTGCCCGGCCGGGACACCGTCGGTGTGCCCGAGGACGGCGGCCGTGTGGGTCAGGACCAGTTCGGTGAGCACGCGTTCGCGTTCGGCCTCGGGCAGTCCGGCGAGCCGGGCTCGCCACGCGTCGGCGGCTTCGGCGCCTTCCTCGGCGCGCGCGGCTTCGGCCTCGGCGATGGCGACGACCTCGGGCAGGTCGGCCAGCAGCGGGCTCGGCCGCAGCGCGGCGAACGGCGGGGCGAACTTCTCCCAGGTCAGTTCGGCGACGGTCAGCGCGGTCTCGTCCCGGTCCAGTGCCTGCCCGAGCGCGACCAGGCCGGTCTCCGGGGCCATGGCCGGGACGCCGAGACCACTGAGCAGTTCGTCGAGGTCCGCGCCGACACCCATGCCGACCTCGCCCCAGCGGCCCCACGCGATCGACGTCGCGGGGAGCCCGTGCGCCCGGCGGCGCTGCGCGACCGCTTCGAGATGCGCGTTCGCCGCCCCGTAGGCACTTTGGACCGCGTTGCCGATGGAGGCGGCGATCGAGGAGAACAGGACGAAGGCGTCTAGGTCGAGTCCCTCGGTCAGCTCTTCGAGGTTGCGTGTTCCGGCGACCTTCGGGCGGAGGACGTCGGCGTAGCGCGTGCGGTCCATCGACTCGATGAGGCCGAGTTCGAGCACGCCGGCGAGGTGGAAGACCGCGCGGAGATCGTCGCGGATCGGCTCGACGACGGCTGCGAGGGCGTCGCGGTCGGCGACGTCACACGCGGCGATGGTGACGCGATCCCCGGCCAGTTCCGCCGCGCCGGGAGCGTCTTCTCCCTGGCGGGAAACGAGAACGACGTGTTCGGCGCCGTGGTCGACCAGCCAGCGGGCGACGATGCCGCCGAGTCCGCCGGTTCCGCCCGTGACGAGCACGGTGCCGCGCGGCTGCCAGGACCGCTGGGGCTCGGCGGGCTCGGCGTGAGCGAGCCGCCTGCCGAAGGCGCCAGCGGCCCGGACGGCGACCTGGTCCTCGCCGCGAGGGCCGGTGAGGACGCCGCGCAGCAAGGCGACGGTCCGCTCCCCCGCCTCGGCCGGGACGTCGACGAGGCCGCCCCACGCCTGCGGGTTCTCCAGCGCGGCCGCGCGGCCGAAGCCCCACAGCTGGGCCTGGGCGGGCGAATCCGGCGCGTCGTGGGCGCCGGTCGAGACCGCGCCCCGGGTGAGCGTCCACAGTGGACCTTGCGGGTCGCGGGCGGTCAGCTCCCGCACCAGGGTCATCGTGGCCTCGGCGCCGAACGACAGCCCGTCTGTCTCGGTCTCGTCGAGGGCCAGCAGGGACAGGATGCCGTCGAAGGTCTCGTCCGGCAGGTCCACGCGATCGGGCTGCTCGACGACGAGCCGCCGCACCTCGGCATCGGACAGGGCTTCGGCGGCGGTCTCGATCCACGGATGTTCCTGGGCGGAGGTGACGAGCAGCCAGCGGCCGGTGGCCGTGGCCGTGGTCGTCGCGGGGGTGAAGGGCTGCCAGCGAACGTGGTAGGCCAGCGAAGCCGCTTCGGCCGACAGCGACCGGGCGCGGCGGTAACGCGACAACGCGGGCAGGACCGTGCCGAGCGGCGCCTCGATGTCGGACAGCTTCAGCTCGGCGGCGAACTCGCCGACGTCGCCCGATTCGACGACCGACCAGAACCGGCCGTCCTCAGCGGCGGTGAGCAGCGTGCCCGGGTTCTCCAGCCAGAAACGCTTGCGCTGGAACGGATAGGTCGGCAGGGTGACGACCCGCGCGCCACTGCCGCCGAGGTAGGCGGCCCAGTCGACACGGGCGCCGTTGGCGTGGATCAGGCCCAGCGCGGTGACGAGCGTGGCGGCCTGGTCGCGGTCCTTGCGCTGGGCCGTGGCGAACACAACGCCTTCAGGGCGGACCGACCGGCCCATCGGGGTGAGCGCGGCGTCCGGGCCGAGTTCGAGAAAGGTCGTGACGCCTTCGCCGTGCAGGGTTTCCACCGCGTCGGCGAATCGGACGGTCCCGCGGACGTGCTCGGCCCAGTACGCCGGGTCCGTGAGCCGGTCGGCGAGGTCGCCGGTCAGTGTCGAGACGACCGGGATCGTGGGTTCGCGGAAGGTCAGGGTCCGTGCGACGGCGGCGAAGTCGGCGAGCATCGGCTCCATCAGCGCCGAGTGGAAGGCGTGGGACACCGAAAGCCGCGTCGTGCGGCGGCCGGGGAAGCGTTCCGCGACGGCGGTGGTCGCCGCCTCGGCGCCGGACAGGACGACCGCGCGCGGGCCGTTGACCGCCGCGAGGGCGACGTCGGCCGACAGGTACGGTCGGACCTCGTCCTCGGTCGCCTCCAGCGCGATCATCGCGCCGCCCTCGGGCAATGCCTGCATCAACCGGCCGCGAGCAGCGACCAGGCGAGCCGCGTCCTCCAGCGAGAACACGCCGGCGACATGGGCGGCCGCGATCTCCCCGACCGAGTGCCCGGCGAGGAAGTCGGGCGTGACACCCCAGGACGCGACGAGCCGGAAGAGGGCGACCTCGAACGCGAACAGGGCGGGCTGGGCGAATTCGGTGCGGTCCAGGCGCGCCGCGTCGGTGCCGAAAACGACGTCACGGACTCCGGGCAGGTGTGCGCAGGCCTCGTCGAAGGCCTCGGCGAACACCGGGAAACACTCGTGGAGACGGCGGCCCATGCCGAGCCGCTGTGAACCCTGGCCGGTGAACAGCACGGCCAGCCGTCCCGCGGTGTCGCTGCCGGTGACCGTGCCCGCTTCGCCGCCCGCGAGGGCGCGGAGACCGGCAGCCAGCTCGGCGCGGTCGGCACCGGTGACGACGGCGCGGTGCTCCATGGTGGCGCGGGTGGTGGCCAGCGAGAACGCGACGTCGACCGGTTCGGCGCCGGATTCGTCCACAGTGGACAACAGGGCGGCGGCCTGCGCACGGACGGCGGCGGGCGAGGCGCCGGACAGCACGTACGGAACCACCGGCGGCGCCACGATCTCGCGCTCCTCGGCGGCGTCTTCGGCCGGCTGCTCCAGGATGACGTGCGCGTTGGTGCCGCTGATGCCGAACGACGACACGCCCGCGCGGCGCGGCCGGTCCGTCGCGGTCCACGGCCGGGCCGTGTCGAGCAGTTCCACGGCACCGGCGGACCAGTCGACGTGCGGGGACGGCGCGTCGACGTGCAGGGTGGCGGGCAGCTTGGCGTGGCGCATCGCCTCGACCAGTTTGACGATGCCGGCGAGACCGGCGGCGGCCTGGGTGTGGCCGATGTTGGACTTCACCGAGCCCAGCCACAGCGGGGTTTCGCGGTCCTTGCCGTAGGTGGCCAGCAGCGCCTGTGCCTCGATCGGGTCACCCAGCGCGGTCCCGGTGCCGTGTGCCTCCACGACGTCCACAGTGGACGCTTCGATTCCGGCGTTCGCGAGCGCGGCGCGGATCACGCGTTGCTGCGACGGCCCGTTCGGAGCGGTCAGGCCGCTGGAGGCGCCGTCGGAGTTGACCGCGCTGCCGCGGACGAGCGCGAGGACCGGATGGCCGTTGCGGCGCGCGTCGGACAGCCGCTCCAGCACCAGCATCCCGGCGCCCTCGGCCCAGTTGGTGCCGTCGGCGGCGGCCGCGAACGGCTTGCAGCGGCCGTCCGGTGCGAGCCCCCGCTGCCGCGAGAACTCGACGAACGCACCCGGCGTCGCCATCACCGTGACACCGCCGGCCAGCGCCAGCGTGCACTCCCCCGACCGCAGCGCGCGGGCCGCGAGGTGGACCGCGACCAGCGACGACGAGCATGCCGTGTCGATCGACACCGACGGCCCTTCGAGGCCGAGCGCGTAGGAGACGCGGCCCGACACGACGCTGCCGGAAGTGCCGATGCCGAGGTAGCCCTCGTGCTCTTCGGGTAACGCGGTCAGCCGTGACGCGTAGTCGGTGAACCCGACCCCGGCGAACACCCCGGTGGCGCTGCCCTTGAGCGAAAGCGGGTCGATCCCGGCCCGCTCGACGGCTTCCCACGCCGTCTCCAGCAGCAGACGCTGCTGCGGGTCGGTCGCCTCGGCCTCCCGCGGCGAGATGCCGAACAGCTCGTTGTCGAATTCCGCGGCGTCGTGCAGGAATCCGCCCTCACGGACGTAACTGGTGCCTGGCATGGACGGGTCGGGATCGTGGATCGCGTCGGTGTCCCAACCGCGGTCGGCCGGGAACGGCGAGATCGCGTCACCACCGCCGTCGACCAGCTCCCACAACTGTTCCGGGGTGCGGACACCGCCGGGGAACCGGCAGCTCATCGCGACGATCGCGATGGGCTCGGTCTCCTTCTCCCGCGCGTCCGCCAGCTCGCGGCGGCTCTCCCGCAGGTCGGCCGCCATCCGCTTGAGGTAGTCGACGTACTGCTCTTCCGAAGGCATGTCACGGCTCCTCAATGTCTGTAGTGAACTCGCTATCGCGGCGGCAGGGCGCCTTTCCCTCGCTCGTGCCACGGACGACCGGACAGCGCCCTGCCGACGTCGATCGAGGTCGCGGGTTCACGCGTCTGGTCACCTTTCCGAGTGATGTGTCAGCTCCGCCGGCTGGCTCCTGAATGGATGGTGGGCTCAGCGCGGGCCGAATTCGTCGTCGATCAGCGCGAGGAGGTCGTCCGGTGAAGCGGCGTCGAGGTCTGCGTGGGCGGGCTTCTTCGCCGCCCACGCAGACAGCAGCCGCTTCAGCCGCCCGTCGATCTCCGCGTCGCCGGGGTCGGCGCCGTCGAGCAGGGCTTCGAGCCGGGTGATCTGTTCGGTCACCGCGGCGGCCGCGCCGGTCTCGGGGGCGAGTTCGGTCTGGAGGTACTTCGCCAGCGCGTCCGGCGCCGGGTAGTCGAAGACGACCGTCGTGGGCAGGGTGAGGCCGGTCGCGGCGGCCAGCGCGGTCCGGAACTCGACGGCGGTGAGCGAGTCGAACCCGAGGTCGAGGAAGCCGCGGCCGGGGGCGATCGCGGCCGCCCCGGCGTGCCCGAGCACGGCCGCGGCCTGCCCGCGCACCAGGTCGAGCAACGCGCGTTCCTGCTCCGCTTCGGCCAGCCCGGCGAGCTTGACCCGCAGGGCGCCGGCGTCGGCAGCCGCGGCGGTACGCCGGACCGCGGGCACCAGATCGCGCAGGACCGGCGGAAGCTGCCCGGCCGCGGCGGCGTCGGCGAGACCGGCCTTGTCGAGCTTCACCGGGACCGAGGCGACCACGTCCGCGGCCAGTGCGGCGTCGAACAACGCCAGCCCTTCCTCTGTGCCCAACGCGGGGAAACCGTTGCGGCTCAAGCGTTGCCCGGCCTGAGTGCCGAGGGCGCCGCCCATGCCGTCCGCCCAGCGGCCCCAGGCCAGCGAGCGGGCGGGCAGGCCGAGCGCCCGGCGGTGCACGGCGAGACCGTCGAGGAAGGCGTTGGCGGCGGCGTAGTTGCCCTGCCCCGCGTTCCCGAAGACCCCGGCGGCCGAGGAGAACAGGACGAACGCCGCGAGTTCGTGGCCCTTGGTCAGCTCGTGCAGGTGCCAAGCGGCGGCGGCCTTGGGACCGAATACGCCGGCGAGCCGATCCGGGGTGAGCGCGCCGACGAGACCGTCGTCGAGGACGCCCGCCGCGTGCACGACCCCGTTCAGCCGGGGGATCCCGGCCAGGAGGCGTTCGACGGCGGCGCGGTCGGCGACGTCGCACGCTTCGACGCGGACCTCCGCGCCGAGAGCCGTCAACTCGCCGGACAACTCGGTCGCGCCCGGGGCGTCGGGACCGCGGCGGCTGGTGAGCACCAGTTCCGTGACGCCGTGCGCCCGCACCAGGTGCCGCGCGAGCTGGGCACCGAGCCCACCGGTGCCGCCGGTGACGAGCACCGCTCCCCCGGCCAACACCGGAGTCTCGGTGGTGTGAGCATGCACCAGCGAGAGCTTCGGCGCGTACAACTTGCCTTCTCGCACCAACAGTTGGTCTTCGCCGGTGGCAAGCGCCTTGCCGAGGAGCGTGGTGTCACCGTCGCCGTCGACGAGGACGAACCGGCCGGGGTTCTCCGACTGTGCCGCGCGCACCAGACCCCAGACCGCGGCGGCCGCCGGATCCGCACCGTCCTCTTCGGACAATGCGACGGCACCGGCGGTCAGGACGACCAGCCGGGTTCCGGTGTACGCCGGGTCCTGGAGCGCGGCGAGCACGGTCGCCGTGGCCGACCGTGCCGCGTCGGCCACATCACCCGCCGGTTCGGCGAGTTCCAGGACCACCGCGTCGGGCAGCTCGGCGCCGACGTCTTCGCGGCGGACCCAGGACACTTCGCCGTCGCCCGCCGGTACGGGCGACCAGACGATCCGGTGCAGCGACTCGCTCGGTGCGGTCACCACGGCCGGGCGCTCCCCGAAGGTCACCTCGGCGGACAGCACCGGGGCTCCCGCGAGGTCGAACACCGCCAGCTCCCCCGCCGGGCTCAGGTGCGCCCGGACGGTCGTGGCGCCGGTGGCGTGCAGGGTCACGTTCCGCCAGGCGATCGGCCAGCCGTGTCCGGCCAGGACCGGGTCGAGCAGGCTCGGGTGCAGGCCGTACAGCTGCGCGCCGTCGTCCGGCAGGGTCAGCTCGGTCGGCGGTCCGGCCGGGTCCGACGGGGCCGGAGCCGGTGTGGTGACCAGGAATCCGGTTCCGTGCCGCTGCCAGCCTTGCCCGGCGCGGGTGTGGATCGAGACCGGGCGGCGGCCGTCGCTCTCGGTACCGACGGCGACCTGGACCTCGCGGTCCCCGGTCAGCGGTGCCTCGACCGCGAACTCCGCCAGCGTGCCCGCGCCGGCCTCGTCACCGGCGCGGATCGCCAGTTCGACCAGCAGGGTGTCCGAGGCGTCGGCGGGGAGGAAGCCGGTGCACAGGACCGAGCCGTCGTCCGCCGACGTCACGGCGTTCGCCAGCACCGGGTGGCGCAGGCCGCCGGCGATGCGCGCCACGGCGGGTTCGCGCAGCCAGTACCGCTCGTGCTGGAAGGCGTAGGTCGGCAGGTCGACGACCCGCGGTTTCGCGGGGGCGAAGAACGTAGCCCAGTCGACGTCGATCCCCCGGACGTGCAGACTGGCCAGCGCGGTGACCGCCGTCGCCGGCTCGTCCTTGTCGTCGCGCAGGGCGGGGGTCGCCTCGCCGGATCCCGCGGCCAGTGCGGAAAGCACCGCCGCCGGACCGATTTCGAGGTAGGTGGTCACGTTCTCGGCCACGAGCGTGTTCAGCGCGTCGGCGAACCGGACCGGCTCCCGCACATGCCGCACCCAGTACGCGGGGTCGGTCAGCTCGGTGGCGACGGCGCCGGTGACCGCCGAGACGACCGGGATCGACGGCTCGGTATAGATCAGGCTCCGCGCGACTTCCGCGAAGTCGTCGAGCATCGGGTCCATGAGCGGCGAGTGGAACGCGTGGGAGACGTCGAGCCGCTTCACCTTGCGGCCGCGGGCCTCCAGCGCCGACGCGGCCGCCAGCACCGGCCCCTCCGCGCCCGAGAGCACGACGGCGTCCGGGCCGTTGACCGCCGCGACGGCCACGCCGAACTCGGCGACCTCGGCCTCGGTGGCCTGCACGGCGACCATCGCGCCGCCTTCGGGCAGCGCTTCCATCAGCCTGCCTCGCGCTTCGATCAGCTTCGCCGCGTCTTCCAGCGAGAACACGCCCGCGACGTGGGCGGCGGCGATCTCGCCGATCGAGTGCCCGGCGACGAAAGCCGGGCGCACGCCCCACGACTCGAAGAGCCGGTGGAGCGCGACCTCCAGGGCGAAGATCGCGGGCTGGGCGGTCCCGGTCCGGCTCAGATCACCGTCGAGCGGGAGCAACGCCGCGATCTCGTCGTAAGCCTCGGCGAAGGCGGGGAAGGCTTCGTAGAGTCCCTGCCCCATGCCCAGTCGCTGCGAGCCTTGACCGGTGAACAGGAAGGCCAGGCGGCCGGACGCGGGTTCACCGGTGACGACGCCCTGAGCGGATCCGCCCGAAGCCAGCGCCCTCAACCCCGCGCCGGCCTCGCCGACGACGACCGCGCGGTACTGGTGCTGGGTGCGAGTGGTGGCGAGCGAGTAGCCGACATCAACAGTGGCGTCCACTGTGGACAATCGGAAAGCCTGCGCCGCCAATGCCGCCGGAGTACGTCCGGAAAGCACCAACGGCAGAACGGGCAGCGTTCCCGAAGACTCGGGCTCGGGTTCGGCCGGGGCCTGTTCGAGGACGACGTGGGCGTTGGTGCCGCTGATGCCGAACGACGACACCCCGGCGCGACGCGGGCCGCCGGTCTCCGGCCACGGCGTCCGCTCGGTGAGCAGCGCGATGTCCCCGGCCGTCCAATCGACGTGCGGCGTCGGCTCGTCCACGTGCAGGCTCGCCGGGACGATCCCGTGGTTCATCGCCTCGACCATCTTGATGATCCCGGCGACCCCGGCGGCGGCCTGCGTGTGGCCGATGTTGGACTTGACCGAACCGAGCAACAGCGGCCGCTCGCGGTCCTGGCCGTAGGTCGCGAGCAGCGCCTGCGCTTCGATCGGGTCGCCAAGCGGAGTGCCCGTGCCGTGCGCCTCGACGACGTCCACAGTGGACGCCTCGACCCCGGCGTTCGCCAGCGCCGACCGGATCACGCGCTGCTGCGAAGGTCCGTTGGGGGCGGTGAGCCCGTTGGACGCGCCATCCTGGTTGACCGCGGAACCCTTGACGACCGCGAGGACGCGGTGCCCGTTGCGGCGGGCGTCGGAAAGGCGTTCCAGTACCAGGATCCCGACGCCTTCGGCCCAGTTGGTGCCGTCGGCGGCCCCGGCGAACGGCTTGCAGCGGCCGTCGGGCGCCAGCCCGCGCTGCCGCGAGAACTCGACGAACATGTCGGGCGAGGCCATCACGTTGACGCCGCCCGCCAGTGCCAGCGTGCACTCCCCCGACCGCAGCGACTGCGCGGCCAGGTGCACGGCGACCAGCGAAGACGAGCAAGCGGTGTCGACGGAGACGGCCGGGCCTTCCAGACCCAGCGAGTAGGCGACGCGTCCGGAGACGACACTGCTGAAGGAAGCGGTGCCCAGGAAACCCTCGACCTGCTCGGGAATCGCGCTCAGCCGCGAGATGTAGTCGTTGGACAGGGCACCCGCGAAGACACCGGTGCTGGTGCCGCGCAGGGAAGCCGGATCGATGCCCGCCCCCTCCAGCGCCTCCCACGCGGTCTCGAGTACCTGGCGCTGCTGCGGATCCATCGCCAGCGCTTCCCGCGGTGAGATCCCGAAGAACTCGGCGTCGAAATCGCCCGCGTTGTACAGAAAGGCGCCCTCGGACGCGTAGGTGGTGCCGCGGTGATCGGGGTCCGGATGGAACAGCGAGTCCAGCGGCCAGTCGCGGTCGGCCGGGAAGTCCCCGACACCGTCGCGGCCCTCGGCGACCAGCTGCCAGAGCTCGGCGGGTGAGGTGACCTCGCCCGGGTACCGGCAGCCCATGCCGACGATGACGACCGGATCGTCGTGGATACCGGCCCCGGTCGTGGCGGGGGTGACCACGACCCGGGCCGGCGTCTCGTCCCCGACGAGTTCGCCACGCAGGAAGATCTTCAGCGCGTCGGGCGTCGGGTGGTCGAAGACGAGCGTCGCGGGCAGCCGGAGACCGGTGGCGGCGCCGAGACGGTTGCGCAGTTCGACCGCGGTGAGCGAGTCGAAGCCGATTTCGTTGAACGCGCGGGTCGCGGCGATCCCGGCCGCGTCGGCGTGCCCGAGGACCAGCGCGACCTCACGGCGCACCAGGTCCAGCAGGAGTTCGTCCCGGTCCGGCGCGGACAGCCCGGCGAGCTTGCGCCGCAGTTCGCCCGCCTGCTCGGCGGTGGCGGTCTTCGCCTTGGCACGGCCGGAACCGCCGACGAGCGCGCGGATCAGCGGGGAGATCGGGGCGTCGCTGCCGCGGACGGTCGCGCGGTCGAACTTGAGGCCGAGCAGGACGGCGTGGTCGAGGCCGACCGCGCGGTCGAACATCGCCAAGCCCTCTTCGGGATCGATTGGCGGGAAACCGCTGCGGCGCATACGTTCTTCGCCCGCGTCGCCGAGTTCGCCTTTCATCCCGCCGGACCACAGGCCCCACGCGACGGACTGCGCGGCCAGGCCTTCGGCGCGACGGCGGGTGGCGAGGCCGTCGAGGAAGGCGTTGGCGGCGGCGTAGTTGCCCTGGCCGGGGTTGCCGAGCACACCGGCGGCGGAGGAGAACTGGACGAACCAGCGCAGCGGCAGATCCGCGGTCAGCTCGTGCAGATGCCAGGCCGCGTCGGCCTTCGGGGCGAGGACGCGGTCGAGGCGTTCGGGATTCAGCGCGTCGATCGGGGCGTCGTCGAGGACACCGGCCGCGTGGACGACGGCGGTCAGCGGGTGCTCCGCCGGGATCGAAGCGAGCAGCGCGGCGACGGCTTCGCGGTCCGCGCTGTCGCACGCGGCGATGGTGACGGTCGCGCCCAGCGCGGTCAGCTCTTCGGACAGCTCAGCCGCGCCTGGGGCGTCCGGGCCGCGGCGGCTGGTCAGGAGCAGATGCCGGACGCCGTACTCGGCGATCAGATGTTTGGCGAGCAGGGCGCCGAGACCGCCGGTGCCGCCGGTGATCAGGACAGTGCCGCCGGGCTCCGGCCCGCGAGGGATGGTCAGCACGACCTTGCCGATGTGCTTGGCCTGACTGAGCAGCCGGAACGCCTCCGGCGCCCGGCGGACGTCCCAAACGTGACACGGCAACGGCTTCAGCACACCACTCGCGAACAACTCCAGCACTTCGGCCCACATGCGGGAGAACTGCCCGGGGCCGGCTTCGATGAGGTCGTAGGGCCGGTAGTGCACACCGGGGTGCCGCGCGGCGACCTCGCCGGGGTCACGCAGTCCGGCCTTGCCCATCTCCAGGAACCGGCCGCCACGCGGCAGCAGCCGAAGGGAGGCGTCGACGAAGTCACCGGTGAGCGCGTCGAGGACGACGTCGACCCCGCGGCCTTCGCTGGTGGCGAGGAAGTGCTGTTCGAAGTCGAGGGTGCGGGAGTTCGCGATGTGGCCGTCGTCCAGCCCGGCTTCGCGCAGCACGTGCTGCTTAGCCGGGCTGGCGGTGCTGTAGACCTCGGCGCCGAGATGGCGGGCGATCTGGATCGCCGCCATACCGACGCCACCGGCGCCCGCGTGGACCAGGACGGACTCCCCCGCCTTCAGTCCGGCGAGTTCCTTGAGACCGAAGTAGGCGGTGAGGAACACCAGCGGCACGGACGCGGCTTCCTCGTCCGTCCAGTTCTCGGGAATGCGAGCGCACATCGAGCGCTGCGCGGTGGTGATGGAGCCGATGCCGCCGATCGCGACACCCATCACGCGGTCGCCGGGCACCAGATCGTCCACTTCGGACCCGACCTCGGTGACCACACCGGCGATCTCGTTGCCGAGCGGCCCGGGCTCGCCTTCGAACATGCCGAGGACGTTGAGCGCGTCGCGGAAGTTGAGACCCGCGGCGGCGACGGCGACCCGGATATGCCCGGGTTTCAGGGGTTCGAGGGCCTGAGGGCAGGGTTCGAGCCGCAGTTCCTCCAGCGTTCCGCGAGCCGCCATGCCGAGGCGCCAGGCGGGTTCGGCGGGCGGGCTGAGCTCGTCGGCGCCGGGGACCGAGCCGAGCCGAAGCGCGGCGAACACACCGTCGCGCAAGGTCAGCTGGGGTTCGCCGGTCGCCAGCGCGGCGGTGAGTTCGGTTTCGGTCAGATCGCCGGTCTCGGTGTCGACGAGGACGACCCGGCCGGGGAGTTCGCTCTGCGCCGAGCGGCCGAGGCCCCAGACCGCGGCGGCGGCCGGATCGACCCGGCCAGGGCCGATGGCGGCGCAGGTGATGAGGACGAGTTTCGCGTCGGCGAAGCGATCTTCGGCGGAGAACTGCTGCAGGACGGCGAGGACCTCACGGGTGGCGATGCGGGCACCCGCCGGGTCGGTGAACACCGGGAGCACGACCACCGGCGGAACGGCGCCGCCGCCGACCCGCCCGTGATAGGCCCACTCGACCGGCGCCGGTTCGGCGGGGGTGGGCAGTGGCGTCCAGTCGAGGCGGAACAGCGAGTCGAGACCGGGGGCCGCCGAGGTGACGGGGGCGAGTTCGCGCAGAGTCAGGGAGCCGATGGTGACGACCGGTGTTCCCGTTCCGTCGGCGGCGCGCAGGGTGACGGCGCCGGACGGTCCCGGCGTGAGCTTCAGCCGCAGCGCGGACGCGCCGGTGGCGTGCAGGGTGACGTCCTGCCAGTGGAACGGCAGCTTGGCGCCGCCCGGTTCCCCGGCCAGCAGACCGATCGTGTGCAGACCGGCGTCCAGGAGCGCGGGGTGGAGACCGAAGCGCTCGACGTCGGCCTTCGCGGTGTCTTCCGGCAGCGCGGTCTCGGCGAAGATCTCCTCGTCCAGCCGCCAAGCGGCCTTGAGTCCCTGGAAGGCCGGGCCGTATTCCAGTCCGGCGGCGGCGAACACCGGGTAGACGTCGGCGACGTCGATCGAGACGGCGTCACGGGGCGGCCACTCGGCGAGGTCGAAACCGGCGGCCGGAGCCTGCGGCGCCAGGGTTCCCGAACCGTGCAACGTCCAAGCGCCTTCCCCGGCGCGCGAGTACACGGCGACGGCGCGACGGCCGCTTTCGTCCGGCCCGGCCAGGACGACCTGGACGTCCAGCGGACCCGCCAGGACCATCGGCTCGCGCAGGGTGAGTTCTTCCAGGTGCGCGCAGCCGGCTTCGTCCCCGGCTCGTAGCGCGAGCTCGACCAGGGCCGTACCCGGCACGATGACGGTGCCCGCGACCGCGTGATCGGAAAGCCAGGGATGGGTGGACGGCGAGATCCGGCCGGTCAGCACGACCCCGGCGCCGTCGGCGAGCGGAACGGCCGCGCCGAGCAGCGGGTGAGCGGCGTCGGCCAGGCCGAGCCCGCCCGGGTCGCCCGCGCCGCGGCCGCCGCGCAGCCAGTAGTTCTCGCGCTGGAACGGGTACGTGGGCAGATCGACCGTGCGGGCCCCGGTGCCCTCGTAGCACGCGGTCCAGTCGACGCGGGCGCCGCGGACGTGCAGTTCGGCGAGCACGGTCATCGCCGTCTGGGCTTCGGCGCGGTCCTTGCGCAGCACCGGGACGACGAGGGTGCCTTCGGGCGGCAACGTCCGAGCGGCCATCCCCGCCAGCACCGCGTCCGGGCCGATCTCGACGAACCGGGAAACCCCTTCGCCGCGCAGGAATCCGACGCCGTCGGCGAACCGCACCGGCTGCCGGACATGCCGCGGCCAGTAGCCGGGCACGGTGACCTCGCCGGGACCGGCGAGACGGCCGGTCACGTTGGACACCACCGGGATCGACGGCGTCCCGTGCGGGATCTCCGCGGCGATGGCGCCGAATTCGGCGAGCATGCCGTCCATCCGCGCCGAGTGCGACGCGTGAGAGATGTTGAGCCGCTTGATCTTCCGGCCGCGTTCGGCGAATTTCGCGGCGAGGGCCTCGGCGGCGGCTTCCTCCCCGGAGACGACGACCGAGTCGGGGGCGTTGAGCGCGCCGATGGCGAGACCGTCGGTCAGTTCGGCGGCGACCTCCTCCTCGGTGGCCTGGACGCCGATCATCGCGCCGCCCGGCGGCTGGGCCTCCATCAGGCGTCCGCGCGCGGTGATCATCCGCGCGGCACCGGCCAGGTCCCAGACCCCGGCGACATGGGCCGCGGCCAGCTCACCGGCGGAATGGCCGACGACGTAGTCCGGGTGCACGCCCCACGACTCCAGCAGCCGGAAGAGCGCGACCTGCACGGCGAACATCGCGGGCTGCGCGAAGGTCATCCGGTCGAGCAGCTTCTGGTCGTCGCCGAAGACGACGCCTGCCAGCGGGCGGTCGAGGTGCGGGTCGAGGGCGGCGCACGTCTCGTCGAAGGCGGCGCGGTAGGCGGGGAAGGTGTCGTACAGCTCGCGGCCCATGCCGCAACGCTGGGAACCCATGCCGGAGAACAGGAACGCGGTGCGCCCGAGCAGCGGCTCGCCGGTGACGACGCCGGGTGCGGGCTCGCCCTCGGCGAGCGCGGTCAGCCCCGCCGCGAGGTCTTGCCGGGTGCTGCCGACGATCGCGGCGCGCGACTCCAGCGCGGTGCGCGTGGTGGCCAGCGACCAGCCGAGATCGAGCGGATCGAAGGTGTCCACTGTAGACAGAAGTTGTGCGGCGGCGGCTTTCAGCGCGGCGGGGCCGCGCGCCGAAAGGGGCCACGTCTGGACGGCGGGCGGAGTCCGCTCCGGCTCGGCGTCCTCAGCCGAAGGGGCCTGCTCCAGGATGACGTGCGCGTTGGTGCCGCTCATGCCGAAGGACGACACCCCGGCGCGGCGCGGGCGGTCGCCGGTCTCCCATGGCCGGGGTTCGGTGAGCAGTTCGACGGCTCCGGCCGTCCAGTCGACGTGCGGGGAAGGCTCGTCGACGTGGAGGGTGCGGGGCAGCACGCCGTGCCGCATGGCCTCGACCATCTTGATGATCCCGGCGACCCCGGCGGCGGCCTGCGTGTGCCCGATGTTCGACTTGACCGAACCGAGCCACAGTGGGGTTTCCCGCTCACGGCCATAGGTGGCCAGCAGTGCCTGCGCCTCGATCGGGTCGCCGAGGGTGGTGCCGGTGCCGTGCGCCTCCACGGCGTCGACGTCGGCGGCGGTCAGCTTGGCGTTCTTCAGCGCGGCACGGATGACGCGTTGCTGGGCCGGCCCGTTGGGCGCGGTCAGGCCGTTGGACGCGCCGTCCTGGTTGACCGCCGTTCCCCTGAGGACGGCGAGGATCCGATGCCCGTTGCGGCGCGCGTCGGACAGCCGCTCCAGCAGGAGCATGCCCGCGCCCTCGCCCCAGCCGGTGCCGTCCGCGCCGGCGGCGAACGCCTTGCAGCGCCCGTCCGGCGCCATCCCGCGCTGGCGTGAGAACTCGACGAACGTCTCCGGCGTGGCCATCACCGTGACGCCGCCCGCCAGCGCGAGCGAGCACTCCTCCGACCGCAGCGCGTGCGCCGCGAGGTGGACCGCCACCAGCGAAGACGAGCACGCCGTGTCGATCGTGACCGCCGGGCCCTCCAGCCCGAGGGTGTACGACAGCCGGCCCGACAGCACACTGTTGGACGAGCCGGTGCCGAGAAACCCTTCGACCTCTTCGGATTCGCCGTCGAATCCGGAGACGTACTCGGTGCGCATGGCGCCGGCGAACACCCCGGTGGCGCTGCCCTTCAGCGCCGCCGTGTCCAGCCCGGCCCGTTCGAAGGTCTCCCAGGTGACCTCCAGCAGCAACCGCTGCTGCGGGTCCATCGCGAGCGCTTCCCGCGGCGAGATCCCGAAGAAGCCCGCGTCGAATTCCCCGGCGTCGTGCAGGAATCCGCCCTGGTCGCTGTAGCTGGTGCCCCGGTGTTCCGGGTCCGGGTGATAGAGCCCGTCGGTGTCCCAGCCCCGGTTCGCCGGGAATCCCGTCATCCCGTCCCCGCCGCCGTCGACGAGGTCCCACAGTCCTTCCGGCGAGGTGACCCCGCCCGGGAAGCGGCAGGCCATGCCGATCACGGCCAGCGGTTCCGAACCGCTTTCCTCGGCCTCTCGCAGCCGGCGCCGCGTCTCGCGCAGTTCGGCGGTCAGTCGCTTGAGGTAGTCGAGCGTCCGCTCGTCGGTCGTCATGACGGTGGTCCTCCTCGCGGCGGCGGGCCGGGGTCAGAGTTCGTTGTCCAGCAGGGCGAACATGTCGTCGATGGTGTCCACTTCCAGATCCGCGTCGCCGCCGGACGACGGCCGCGTCCGGTCCTGCCACAGGGACACCAGGTTCCGCAGCTTCGCCTCGACCTCGGCACCGTCCGCGCTCGCCAGGTCCGCAGTGGACAGTTCGGCGGCGAGCCGGTCGATTCCCGAGGCCAGCCCGGTTTCCGCGGCCGGGGCCGCGGCGTCTATCTCGGACTGCAGGAACTTGGCGAGGTCGTCCGGGGTCGGGTAGTCGAAGATCAGCGTCGCGGGTAGGCGCAGCCCGGTGGCCGCGTCGAGCCCGTTGCGCAGCTCGACCGCGGTCAGCGAGTCGAAGCCCAGTTCGGTGAACGCCCGGCCCGGCTCGATCGAGTCCGCGCCGTCGTGCCCGAGTGCGGCCGCGGCCTGGCCGCGCACCACCCCGAGCAGCACCAGTTCGGCGTCCGCCTGCGACAGCCCGGCGAGCCGCCGCTTGAGCCCGTCGGCCTGCGCCGCCGCGTCCACCGGTGCGGCACGCCGCACCGAGCCGCGCACGAGACCGCGCAGCAGCGGCGGCACCGGTCCGGTCATCGCGCGGAGCCCGGCGACGTCCAATTTCACCGGCACCGAGACCGGTTCCGCCAGGCCGGTGGCCAGGTCGAACAGCTCCAGTCCCTCGGCGGGAACGAAACTGCCGACCCCGTCGCGGCCCATGCGGTCCGCGTCGGCGGAGTCACCCATGCCGTCGGCCCAGAGACCGAAGGCGAGCGAGGTCGCGGGCAGGCCGAGACCACGCCGGTGCTGCGCGAGCCCGTCGAGGAAGGTGTTCGCCGCGGCGTAGTTCGCCTGCCCCGGCGCGCCGAGCACCCCGGCGGCCGAAGAGAACAGGACGAACATCGTCAGGTCGTGGCCGTGGGTCAGCTCGTGCAGGTTCCACGCCGCGTCCACCTTGGGCCGCAGCACCTTCTCCAGCCGCTCGGGGGTGAGCGCGGTGAGCAGGCCGTCGTCGAGGACACCGGCCGCGTGCACCACCCCGCTCAGCCCCGGGGTCCGGTCCAGGACCGCGGCGAGCGCGGCGCGGTCGGCGGCGTCGCACGCCTCGATCCGCACGGTCGCGCCCAGCCCGGTCAGTTCCGCCGCCAGGTCGGCCGCGCCAGGCGCGTCCGGGCCGCGGCGGCTGGTGAGCACCAGATCCTTGACGTCGTGCCGGATGACCAGATGCCTGGCCAGCACCGCGCCGAGACCTCCGGTGCCGCCGGTGACGAGCACGGTGCCACCGATCGGGCGGCGCGGAACGGTCAGCACGACCTTGCCGACGTGCTTGGCCTGCGACAGGAAGCGCAGCGCCTCCGGGGCCCGGCGCAGATCCCAGGTTCGGATCGGCAGCGGGGTGAGCGCGCCCTGGTCGAACAAGGCGATCAGCTCCTCCCATATCCGCGCGATCCGGCGGTTGCCCGCGTCGATCACGTCGAACGCCTGGTAAGTCACACCGGGATGGTGCCCCGCGGCGCCGCCGTCCGGACGGACGTCGGTCTTCCCCATTTCCACGAACCGCCCACCACGCGGTAACAGGCGCATCGACGCGTCGATGAAGTCGCCCGTCAGCGCGTTGAGGACGACGTCCACGCCCTTGCCGCCGGTGGTCTCGCGGAACCGCTCCTCGAAGTCGAGCGTCCGCGAAGACGCGATGTGGTCGTCGGCGAGCCCGGCGGCGCGCAGGACGTCCCATTTGCCCTCGCTGGCGGTGCCGAACACCTCGGCGCCGAGATGCCGGGCGAGTTGCGTGGCGGCCATCCCCACGCCACCGGCGGCGGCGTGGATGAGCACCGACTCGCCCTTCTTCAGCCCGCCGAGGTCGGTGAGCGCGTAGTAAGCGGTGAGGAACACCAGCGGGACCGACGCGGCCTCTTCGAACGTCCAGCCCTCGGGCATCTTGGCCAGCAGATCCCGGTCGGCGAAGGTGAGCGGGCCGAACCCGCCGTGCACCAGGCCCATCACGCGGTCGCCCGGGACGAGGTCGGTCACCTCGGAGCCGACGTCGGTGACGACACCGGCGGCCTCGTAACCGATCCGACCGGCGTCGCCCGGGTACATGCCGAGCACGTTGAGCACGTCGCGGAAGTTCGTCCCGGCCGCCCGGGTGGCGATCCGGACCTCGCGCGGCAGCAACGGTTCGAGCACATCGGGGTACGGCTCGAAGGAGAGCCTGTCGAGGGTGCCCTTGACGACGCTGTCGAGGCGCCAGGCCGGTTCGTGCCACGGCGGCACGAGATCCGGCGACGACGCGGCGGTCAGCAACCGGGCGGCGTGGACGACGCCGTCCCGCACGGCCAGCTGGGTTTCGTCGCCCAGCACGGCCAGCGCGGTGTCGACGTCGGCCTCGGCCGCGTCGAGCAGCACCAGCCTGCCGGGATTCTCGGACTGGGCGCTGCGGACCAGACCCCACACCGCGGCCGAAGCCGGGTCGACAGTGTCCGAAGTGGACACTGCGACCGCGTTCTCGGTGCGCACCACGAGGGTGGTGTCCTTCTCCTCGGCCAGCCATTCCTGCAGCTTCGCCAGCGTGCTCAGCAGAAGCGCGTGGGTGGCCGCCGGGGTCTCGCCCGCTCCCGGCACCGCCGAGAGCAGCTCCGTCGGCGCGACCGGGGACCCGGTCGTGACCTGCGACCAGGCGAGCCGGAACAGCGAGTCCGAAGTGGACGAAGTCGCCGGGCCGAGATCCGTGACCTCGCGCAGCAGCAACGATCCCACCGTCAGCACGGGTGCTCCGGCGCCGTCGATGAGCTCCAGCCGCACCGAGTCGGTCCCGGAGGCGGCGACCCGGACCCGGGCGGCGGTGGCGCCGGCCGCGTGCAGGACGACGTCACGCCAGAGGAACGGCAATCGGGTGGTCTCGGCGTTCCCCGGCAGCAGGCCGATGGCGTGCAGCGCGGCGTCGAGCAGGGCCGGGTGCAGGCAGAACTTCCCGGCGTCGGCATGCGCCACCGCGGGCAGTTCGAGGTCTGCGCAGACCTCGTCACCCACGAGCCAGGCGGCGGTGAGGCCCTGGAACACCGGCCCGTACTCCAGGCCCGCGTCGGCGAGCCCCGGGTAGAGCTCGGTGACGTCGAGGCTTTGCGCTCCGGCGGGCGGCCACGCGGTGTCCTTGGCCGCCGGATGAGCGTCGCCGGGGGCGAGCAGGCCGGTCGCGTGTTCGGTCCAGGGAGCCTCGTCGAGCCGGGAGTGGATAGACACCGGACGCCGTCCGTCGTCGTCCGCGGCCCCGACCACGACCTGCACGGCGAGCCCGCCGGTCTCGGGCAGCACCATCGGCGCGGCGATGGTCAGTTCGGCCACGCGAGCGCAGCCGAGTTCGTCGCCCGCCCGGACGGCGAGTTCGACCAGTGCCGCGCCGGGGACCAGCACGGTGCCGAGCACCGCGTGGTCGGCCAGCCACGGCTGTGCCGCGCGGGAAAGCCTGCCGTACCCGACCAGGCCGTCCTCACCCGCCGTCGGCACGGTCGCCCCCAGCAGCGGATGCCCGGCCGCGGCCAAGCCCAGCCCGGCGGCGTCACCGGCGATGGCGGGCGGGTCGAGCCAGAACCGCTCGCGCTGGAACGCGTACGTGGGCAGCGGGACGGCGTGGGCGCCGGTGCCGTCGAAGAACGCCGTCCAGTCGACCTCGGCACCCGTCGCAATCAGTCGGCTGAATGCGAGGGCGGCGGTCTGCCGTTCGTCGCGATCCTTGCGCAGCACCGGGACGAACATCGCGTCGGGGGCGCTGTCGAGACCCATCGCGGAGAGCACGCCGTCCGGGCCCAGTTCGGCGAACCGGGTGACGCCCGCTTCGGCGAGCGCGCGGACGCCGTCGGCGAAGCGGACAGGTTCGCGGACGTGCCGGACCCAGTAACCCGGGTCGGTCCACTCCGCCGATTCGGTGACCGTGGAGACGACCGGGATCCGCGGTTCGTGGTAGTCCAGGGACGCGGCGACTTCGGCGAACTCCGCCAGCATCGGCTCCATCAGAGAGGAGTGGAACGCGTGCGAGACGACCAGTGCCTTGGTGCGGCGGCCTTCCGTCGCGAACCTGTCGGCGACCGCGCGCACCGGACCGTCCACACCGGACAGAACGATCGCCTGCGGCCCGTTGACCGCGGCCAGGCAGACCTCGTCGGACAGGTACTCGCGCACCTCGTCCTCCGACGCCTGGACCGCGACCATCGCGCCGCCTTCCGGCAGCGCCTCCATCAACCGGCCGCGAGCCTCGACGAGTTTCGCCGCGTCCTCCAGCGAAAGCACTCCCGCCACGTGGGCGGCCGCGATCTCGCCGATCGAATGCCCGGCCAGGAAATCGGGCCGGATGCCCCACGACTCCACGAGCCGGAACAGCGCCACTTCGAGGGCGAAGATCGCGGGCTGCGCGGTACCGGTGCGGTCGATATCACCATCGAGCGGGAGCAGCGCGGCGACCTCGTCGTACGCTGCCGCGAACACCGGGAATGCCTCGTAGAGTCCTCGGCCCATGCCGAGCCGCTGGGAACCCTGACCGGTGAACAGCAGCGCGAGTTTGCCTTCGGTGGCACGGCCGGTGACGACCTCCGGCGTGGTCCGGCCGCCGGCGAGCGCGGCCAGCCCGGTGCGCAGCGCGTCGGCGTCGCCGGTGAGCACCGCGCGCCGCTCGAACACGGTCCGGGTGGTCGCCAGCGCGTAACCGATGTCGACCGGGTCGGCGAATCCGACGGTGCCGAGCAGCCGTCCGGCCTGCGCTCGCAGCGCGTCTTCGGTGCGGGCGCTGAGGACCCACGGCAGCAGCGACGGCGATGCCGGGGTCCGCGCGGGCACCGAAGGTTCGGGGACCTGCTCCAGGATCACGTGCGCGTTGGTGCCGCTGATCCCGAACGCCGAGACCGCCGCGCGCCGGGGACGGCCCGCCTCCGGCCACGGTCGTGCCTCGGTGAGCAGCCGGACGTCGCCCGCTTCCCAGTCGACGTGCGGGGACGGCTCGTCGACGTGCAGGGTGGCGGGCAGGACGCCGTGCCGCATCGCCTCGACCATCTTGATGATCCCGGCGAGACCGGCGGCGGCCTGCGTGTGCCCGATGTTGGACTTCACCGAACCCAGCCACAGCGGTTCTTCGCGGTCCTGGCCGTAGGTGGCCAGCAGCGCCTGCGCCTCGATCGGATCGCCCAGCGCCGTCCCGGTGCCGTGCGCCTCGACAGCGTCCACAGTGGACGACTCGACGCCCGCCGCGGCCAGCGCGCGGCGGATCACCCGCTGCTGCGAGGGTCCGTTGGGAGCGGTCATGCCGTTGGACGCGCCGTCCTGGTTGACCGCGCTGCCGCGCACGACCGCCAGCACGCGACGTCCGTTGCGGCGCGCGTCGGAAAGCCTTTCCAGGAGCAGGAAACCCGCGCCCTCGGCCCAGGCGGTGCCGTCGGCCGCGGCCGCGAAAGGCTTACAGCGGCCGTCCGCGGCCAGGCCGCGCTGACGCGAGAACTCGATGAACGGGTTAGGGCTGGCCATCACGGTCGCGCCGCCGACCAGCGCCAGGCCGCATTCACCCGAGCGCAGCGCCTGCGCCGCCCAGTGCAGGGCGACCAGCGAGGACGAGCACGCCGTGTCGACCGAGACCGCCGGGCCTTCGAGCCCGAAGGTGTAGGCGACCCGGCCGGTCAGCACGCTGCTCGCGCTGCCGGTCCCGAGCAGGCCTTCCATCCCGTCCGGGGTGGCGGCCAGCCGGGAGGCGTAGTCGTCGTACATGACGCCCGCGAACACACCGGTGGCGCTTCCGCGCAGCGAGACGGGGTCGATCCCGGCGCGCTCGAACGCTTCCTGCGCGGTCTCCAGCAGCAACCGCTGCTGCGGGTCGACGGTGACCGCCTCCCGTGGCGAGATACCGAAGAACTCGGCGTCGAAGTCGGCGGCGTCGTGCAGGAAGCCGCCCTCGCGGGCGTAGCTGGTGCCGGAGTGGTCGGGGTCCGGGTGGTAGAGCCGGTCGAGGTCCCAGCCGCGGTCGGACGGGAACGGCGTGATCGCGTCGGTCCCCTCGGCGACCAGGCGCCACAGGTCCTCCGGCGAGCTCACGCCGCCCGGGAACCGGCAGCTCATCGCGACGATCGCGATGGGCTCGCCGGGCTCGGCGACCCGGACCGCCTCGGCGTCCACAGCGGACTCTTCACCGGCCAGCTCGGTACGGATATGGGTGGCCAGCGCTGTCGGGTTCGGGTGGTCGAACACCAGCGTCGCGGGCAGCCGCAGACCGGTCGCCTCACCGAGCCGGTTGCGCAGTTCGACGGCGGTGAGCGAATCGAAGCCGAGTTCGGTGAACGCGCGACCGGCCTCGACCGACGTCGCGGTGCCGTGTCCGAGCACGTCGGCGACGTGGCCACGGACGAGGTCGACCAGATGCGAGAGCTGGTCGGCGGGGGCGAGGCGGCTCAGTGTGGCGGTCAGCCCGGCGGCGGCCGCGGCGTTGGCCGCGCCCCTCCGCTTCGGCACCCGGACCAGACCACGCAGCGCGGGGGCGGGCTCACTCGTGCGGGCCAGCGTGCGCAACGTCGCCAGGTCGAGCTTGACCGGAACCGGGACCGGCGTCGAGGCGGCCAGCGCGGCATCGAACAGCGCCAGGCCTTCTTCGTCGGTCAGCGCGCCGAAGCCGGCGCGGGCCAGACGGTCCACATCGGACTGACCGCCCATGCCGCCTGCCCACAGGCCGTACGCCAGCGAACGAGCGGGCAGGCCTTCCGCGTGACGGCGGCGCGCGAGGTCGTCGAGCAGGGCGTTGGCGGCGGCGTAGCTGGCCTGCCCCGGACCACCGAGGATCCCGGAAACCGAGGACACCAGGACGAACTGGGTCAACGGCCTGCCGAGGGTGAGGTCGTGGAGCGCGAGCGCCGCCTCGGCCTTGGGCCGCAGCACGGTGTCGAAGCGCTCCGGGGTCAGCTCGGTGACGACGCCGTCGTCGAGTACACCGGCGGCGTGCACGATGCCGGTGAGGTCGTCGATCCCGTCGAGCAGCGCGGCGAGCGCGTCGCGGTCGGTGACGTCGCAGGCGACGACGTCGGCGCCGAGTTCTTCCGCCAGTTCCGCGGCGCCGGGAGCGTCGAGGCCGCGGCGGCTGGTGAGCACCAGCCTGGTGACCTGTGGCGCCAGGTGCCGGGCGATCGCGGCGCCTACACCGCCGGTCCCGCCGGTGATGAGAACCGTGCCCTCGCCCCAGATCGCGGGTTCTCCCGCCGTGGCACGGGCGAGCCTCGGTACTTCCACGACGCCGTCGCGGACGCGGACCTGCGGTTCGCCTGTGGCCAGCGCCTTCGCGACGTCATCCCCTTCGAGGACGACGAACCGGTCCGGGTGCTCCGACGCGGCGGTGCGGACGAGACCGCGGACGGCGGCTCCCGCCGGGGTGTCGCCGGTGCACACCACGAGGCGTGTTCCACCGTCGGCGAGGAATTCCTGGATCGCGGCCAGGGTCGCGGCCAGCGCGGCACGCGGATCACCGTCCGGCGCGGTGAAGACCTGGACGTCTTCGCCGGTCTCGCCGTCGGCGGGGACCTCGACCCAGGTCAACTCGTACAGCGAGTCCGTGCCGCGCTGCCTCGGTGCCTCCGCGGCCCGGACCGCGACCGTGCCGATCGTGGCGACGGGCGCACCGGTGGTGTCGGTGGCCAGCAAGGAGAATCCGGAGCCGGCGGGCGTGACCCGGACGCGCAACGCGGTGGCGCCGGTGGCGTGCAGGGTGACGTCGCCGAACAGGAACGGCAGGCGGGTGCCCTCCCCCGGCGTGAGCCCCAGAGTGTGCAGCGCGGCGTCGAGCAGTGCCGGGTGCAGGCCGAAGCCGTCGACTTCGGTTCCCTCGGGCAGTTCGACCTCGGCGAACACGGTGTCACCGTCGCGCCAGGCGGCGGTCAGCCCGCGGAAGGGCGGGCCGTAGTCGAGCCCCGCCGCCGCCATGTCCGCGTAAAGCCCGTCGAGGGAGATCGGCTCGGCGGCGGGCGGCCACTCGGTGAGGCCGGACGGCGCGGCGGCCGCCCCGGGAGCGAGGGTGCCGGTGGCGTGCTCGGTCCACTCCCCTTGCGGGGCACGGGAGTGCACCGAAACCGGGCGGCGACCGCCCGTGCCCGCCGCACCGACGAGCACCTGGACGTCCAGCGCGCCATGCGGCGGCAGCACCAGCGGCGCGGCCAGGGTCAGTTCCTCCACGCCTCCGCAGCCGGCTTCGTCACCGGCGCGGACCGCGAGTTCGAGCAGCCCGGTACCGGGGACGAGCACTTCGCCGAACGCGGCGTGCCCGGCCAGCCACGGATGCGTGGCGACCGAAAGCCGTCCGGTGAGGACCCAGCCGTCGCCGTCGGCGAACGGCACGGCGGCACCCAGCAGTGGATGCCCGGCGGCCTGGAGCCCGGCCGTGGTGACGTCACCCGTGCCGCTTCCGGCGGCGAGCCAGAACCGGCGGCGGTCGAACACCGACGTCGGCAGGTCGACGGCACGGGCACCGGTCGGGCGGAACACCGCGGCCCAGTCGACGGGGACACCGCGGGTGTACGCGGCGGACACCGTGGTGAGCGCGGTCTCCGCCTCGTCACGGTCGGCGCGCAGGAACGAAGCCGCGAAGGTGTCCGGGCCGTCGTCCGCGAGCGCGGTCAGCACGGCGGCCGGGCCGACTTCGAGGAACCTGGTCACCCCGGCCTCCCGCAGCCACGCGAGACCGTCCGAGAACCGGACGGTGGCACGGACGTGTTCGACCCAGTACTCCGGCTCGGTGACCCGTGCCGCAGGTTCGCCGTCCACTGTGGACACGAAAGGGATCACCGGGGCGGAGAAGTCGAGTTCCCGCACCACGGCGGCGAACTCGTCGAGCATCGGCTCCATCAGTGCCGAGTGGAAGGCGTGCGAGACGTCCAGCCGCTTCGTGCGGCGGCCGAGCTTCTCGAACTTCTTGGCCAGTTTGAGTGTCGGCGACGCGGCACCCGAAAGCACGACCGCGTCGGGGCCGTTGACGGCGGCCAGCGACACCTTCGGCGTCAGGTGCTCGCGCACCTCGTTCTCACTCGCCTGGACCGCGACCATCGCGCCGCCCTCGGGCAGCGCCTCCATCAACCGTCCGCGCGCCTCGACGAGCTTGGCCGCGTCCTCCAGCGAAAGCACGCCCGCCACATGCGCGGCCGCGATCTCGCCGATCGAATGCCCGGCCACGAAGTCGGGCGTGATGCCCCAGGACTCGGCGAGCCGGTACAGCGCGACCTCCAGCGCGAAGATCGCGGGTTGCGCGGCACCGGTGCGGCTCAGGTCACCGCCGACCGGGAGCAGCGCGGCGACCTCGTCGTACGCGGCGGCGAACGCGGGGAAGGCGGCGTAAAGCCCTTCGCCCATACCGAGACGCTGCGATCCCTGACCGGTGAACAGGAACGCCGTCCGCCCAGGCAGTACGCGCCCGGCGACGACGGACGGTGTGGCCGCGCCTTCGGCCAGCGCTGCGAGGCCGGTGCGGAGATCCGCGTCCGTGGCGCCGAGCACGACCGCGCGGCGTTCGTGCGCGGTGCGGGTCGTGGCGAGCGCCAGGCCGACGTCGACCGGCTCGCCGTCACGGTCGAGCAGGCGCCCGGCCTGCTCGCGCAAGGTGTTCTCGGCGCGGCCGGAGAGCACCCACGGCACGAGCGCGGGAGCCACGACCTCGCGCGGGGCAGGCGTTTCGGCCGGAGGCTGTTCGAGGATGACGTGCGCGTTGGTCCCGCTGATCCCGAAGGACGACACGGCGGACCGCCGCGGCCGCCCGGTCTCCGGCCACTCCCGGCCTTCCGCGAGCAGCTCGACGTCACCGGCTTCCCAGTCGACATGCGGCGTCGCCTCGCCCAGGTGCAGCGTCGGCGGCAGGACACCGTGGCGCATCGCCTGGACCATCTTGATGATCCCGGCGACGCCCGCCGCGGCCTGCGTGTGGCCGAAGTTGGACTTCACCGAGCCGAGGTACAGCGGTTCACCGTCACGCTCGCGGCCGTACGTGGCCAAGAGCGCCTGAGCCTCGATCGGGTCGCCCAGCGTCGTGCCGGTGCCGTGTGCCTCGACGGCGTCCACAGTGGACGACGGGACACCGGCGGCGGCCAGCGCCTGGCGGATCACTCGCTGCTGCGAAGGACCGTTCGGGGCGGTGAGACCGTTGGACGCGCCATCGGAGTTGACCGCCGAGCCCTTGACGACCGCGAGCACGCGGTGTCCGTTGCGGCGCGCGTCGGAAAGCCGTTCCAGCACGAGCATCCCGGCGCCTTCGGCCCAGCCGGTGCCGTCGGCGTCGGCCGAGAAGGACTTGCAGCGGCCGTCGGC
This sequence comes from Amycolatopsis sp. NPDC043889, assembly GCF_056435645.1. Lineage (NCBI taxonomy): Bacteria > Bacillati > Actinomycetota > Actinomycetes > Pseudonocardiales > Pseudonocardiaceae > Amycolatopsis > Amycolatopsis sp. NPDC043889. The sequence goes on along the minus strand of NZ_JBWKEC010000025.1, from coordinate 16,414 downwards.
GGCGAGGCCGCGCTGACGCGAGAACCCGATGAAGGTCTCGGGCGTCGCCATCACCGTGACACCACCGGCGAGCGCCAGCGAGCATTCCCCCGACTTGAGCGCCTGGGTCGCCCAGTGCAGGGCGACCAGCGACGAGGAGCACGCGGTGTCGACCGAGACCGCCGGTCCTTCCAGGCCGAGGGTGTAGGCGACGCGGCCGGACAGCACGGAGCCCGAGGTACCGGTGCCGAGGAAGCCCTCGACGTCGTCGGGAACGTCGTCGCCGAGCCGGGTGCCGTAGTCGTGGTACATGACGCCGGCGAACACGCCGGTCGGGCTGCCCTTGAGCGACGTCGGATCGGTGCCGGAGCGTTCCAGCGCCTCCCACGCGACTTCGAGCAGCAGGCGCTGCTGCGGGTCCATCGCGAGCGCTTCCCGGGGCGAGATCCCGAAGAACTCCGGATCGAAGTCGCCCGCGTCGTGCAGGAATCCGCCCTCGCGGGTGTAGGTCTTGCCCGGCTGGTCGGGGTCGGGGTCGTAGATGCCGTCGACGTCCCAGCCGCGGTCCTCGGGGAACCGGGTCACGCCGTCACGGCCGCCGGCGACGAGGTCCCACAGTTCTTCGGGCGACGTCACCCCACCCGGGTAACGGCAGGCCATGCCGACGATGACGATCGGGTCGCCGTCGGCGCGGACGGCGGTGAAGACCGGGGTCGCCTCGGCGGGTTCGTCGAGCAGTTCGGCGAGCAGGAATTCGGCCAGCGCCACCGGGGTCGGGTGGTCGAAGGTCAGCGTCGCCGGGAGCCGCAGTCCGGTGACCGTGCCGAGCCGGTTGCGGAACTCGACCGCGGTGAGCGAGTCGAAGCCGAGGTCACCGAAGGCGCGGTCGGCTTCGACGGCGTCCGGGCCGGTGTGGCTGAGGACGTGCGCGGCTTCGGTGCGGACCAGCTCGGTCAGCAGCCGCGTGCGCTCGCCCGCGGGCACACCGGCGAGACGCTGGCGCAGCCCCGTGGCTTCCGCTTCCTCCGCCGCCCGGCGGCGTCGTGGCCGCACCAGGCTCCGGAGCACATGCGGTACCTCGGTCTCCGCCCGCAGCGCGGCCAGATCGAGCTTGGTCGCGACCGGGCGCGGGTTGTCGCCGAAGGCCAGCAGATCGAACAGCTCCAGCCCGGCTTCGACGGGCAGTGCCGCGCCACCGCGACCCTCGCCCATGCCGGTTTCCCAGAGGCCGTAGGCGATCGACGTGCCGGGAAGGTCCTGGGCGCGCCGGAAGGTGGCGAGCCCGTCGAGATAGCCGTTGGCGGCCGCGTAGTTCGCCTGGCCGGGAGCGCCGAGGGCGCCGGCGATCGAGGAGAACGTGACGAACAGCTTCAGGTCCGTGGTCAATTCGTGCAGATGCCGCGCGGCGTCGGCCTTCGGTCCCGCCACGGCGGCGAGCCGCTCGGGTGTCATCGCGGTGAGGACACCGTCGTCGAGGACGCCCGCCGCGTGCACCACACCGCTGAGCGGCGGCTCGGCGAGCGCGAGCACGGACTCCAGCTGAGACCGGTCGGCGACATCGCAGGCGGCGATCGTCACCTCAGCGCCGAGCGCGGTGAGGTCTTCCCGCAGGGTTTCGGCGCCGGGAGCGTCCGCGCCCCGGCGTCCGGCCAGCAGCAGATGCCGGACGCCGTGCCGCTCGACGAGCCGCCGGGCGACGTGCGCGCCGAGCCCACCGGTACCGCCGGTGACCAGCACGGTGCCATCGAGGGTCCAGTCAGGATCGGCGGTGGCGCGGGCCCGTGTCAGGCGGGGCACGCGCGGGCCGTCGTCGGTGAACGCGACTTCGGGCTCACCGGTGGCGGCCGCGATCCGGGCATCGCCGGTGCCGTGGACCAGGACGAACCGGTCCGGGTACTCGGCCTGCGCGCTGCGTACCAGCCCGGCGACGGCGGCGTGCTCCGGGCTGTCACCGGTGAGGTGCACGACGAGCCGGCCTTCAGCGGTCTGCAACGCCTCGAGAGCGGCCTCGACCGATTCGGCTTCGTACACGGCGACGTCTTCTGCCTGCGAAGGCAGTGCGACGGGAATCCAGTCGATACCGAACAGCGCGTCGGAGGCGGCACTGGGCAGCGGCCCGTCGCCGACCGGGCGCAGGCTCAGTGACGCGACCGAGAGCACCGGAGCACCCGTGCCATCGGTGACCCGCAAGGAGACCGCGTCCTGACCGGCCGGGGCGAGCCGGGCCCGCAGGGTGCCGGCGCCGGTGGCGTGCAACGCCAGACCGGCCCAGGAGAACGGCAGCCGTGCCGGGCCGCCGGTCAGGCCGACGGCGTGCAGGACGGCGTCGAGCAGGGCCGGATGCAGCCCGAACCCGCGGACGTCGGTGCCCTCGGGCAGCGCGACCTCGGCGAAGACCTCGTCGCCCTGGCGCCAGGCGGCGCGCAGCCCGCGGAACGGGTCCCCGTAGGTGAGCCCGGCCTCGGCGAGCGTGGAATAGAAGCCTTCCAGGTCAACGGGTTCCGCGCCGGACGGTGGCCATTCCGTCGTCCCGGCGGGTTCGTCGGCGGCCGTGATCAGCGAGCCGGTGGCGTGCAACGTCCATTCGCCGTCCTCGATGCGGGAGTGCACCGCCAGTGTCCGGCGGTCCTCACCGTCCGAAAGGGACACTCGCAGCTGCACCGGGGCCGAGGTGAGCACGAGCGGTGCCTGCAGCGTCAGTTCTTCGACGGTGCCGCAGCCGACCTCGTCCCCCGCCCGCACGGCCAACTCGGCGAACGCGGTACCGGGCAACAGAACGGCGTCGCGGACGCGGTGCCCGGCCAGCCACGGCTGTTCGTCGAGCGACAGCCGTCCGGTGAGCACGAGCCCGCCGCGTTCGGGCAGCGCGACGGCGGCGCCGAGCAGCGGATGGTCGAGCGCGCCGAGGCCGAGCGCGGTGGCGTCGCCGGAGCCCGGCGGGGCCAGCAGCCAGAAGCGGCGGCGCTGGAACGGATACGTGGGCAGGTTCGACGGCCGCGCGCCGCTGCCGTCGAAGAAGCGGTCCCAGTCGACGGGAGCACCCGCGGCGTGCACGGCGCCCAGCGCGGTCATCGCGGTCCGGGCCTCGTCGGAGTCCTTGCGCAGGGCGGGCACCCCGCCGTCGACCAGCGCGCTGAGCACGGCGTCGGGGCCGAGTTCGAGGAACGTCGTGGCGCCCTCGGCGGTCAACGCCGCGAGAGCGTCGGCGAACCGCACGGTCTCTCGCACATGCCGGACCCAGTAGCCTGGGTCGGTCAGCTCCGCCGATGCGGTCACCGTGGACACGATCGGGATCCGCGGCTCGTGGTACTCCAGGGACTCGGCGACTTCGGCGAACTCCGCCAGCATCGGCTCCATGAGCGCCGAATGGAACGCGTGCGACACCACGAGATGCTTGGTACGGCGGCCTTCCTTCGCGAACCGGGCGGCGACCTCGCGGACCAGACCGTCCACACCGGACAGTACGATCGCCTGCGGCCCGTTCACCGCCGCCAGACAGACCTCGTCGGTCAGGTACTCGCGCACCTCGTCCTCGGACGCCTGCACCGCGACCATCGCGCCCCCCTCGGGCAGCGCCTCCATCAACCGGCCCCGCGCTTCGACGAGCTTCGCCGCGTCCTCCAGCGAGAACACCCCGGCGACGTGCGCCGCCGCGATCTCGCCGATCGAATGCCCGGCCAGCAAGTCCGGGGTGACGCCCCAGGACTCGAAGAGCCGGAACAGCGCCACTTCGAGCGCGAAGATCGCGGGCTGCGCGGTTCCGGTGCGGTCGATGTCGCCGTCGAGCGGGAGCAGCGCGGCGACCTCGTCGTAGGCCGCCGCGAACGCGGGGAAGGTCTCGTAAAGGCCTTGGCCCATACCGATGCGCTGGGAACCCTGGCCGGTGAACAGGACGGCGAGCCTGCCGGTGACCGCACGACCGGAAACGACGTTGGCGGCCCGGCCAGTGTCGGCGAACGCGGCCAGCCCGGCGCGCAGCACCGACGGGTCTGCCCCGACGACGACCGCGCGACGTTCGTGCGCGGTGCGGGCGGTGGCGAGCGTCCAGGCGACGTCGAGCGGGTCGGCGGTCAGATCCGCGAGCCGCGCGGCCTGCGCCCGCAGGGCTTCCTCGGAACGCCCGGAAAGGACCCAGGGCAGCATCGCGGGCCGGACGGCCGGCTCGTCGGTCTCCGGCGCGGGAACGTGTTCGAGCACGACGTGCGCGTTGGTCCCGCTGAACCCGAACGAGGACACCCCCGCCCGGCGCGGACGGCCGGTCTCCGGCCAGCCCGCGGACTCGGTCGCCACACGGATCGCGCCGGTGTCCCAGTCGACCTGGGCCGAGGGCGCGTCGACGTGCAGTGTCGCGGGGACGACGCCGTGCCGCATCGCCTCGACCATCTTGATCACCCCGGCCACGCCTGCCGCGGCCTGCGTGTGCCCGAAGTTCGACTTCACCGAGCCGAGCAGCAACGGCTCTTCGCGATCCTGGCCGTAGGTGGCGAGCAGCGCCTGGGCTTCGATCGGGTCACCCAGCCTGGTCCCGGTGCCGTGCGCCTCGACGACGTCGACGTCCGAAGTGGACAGTCCAGCGTTGGCGAGCGCCTGGCGGATCACGCGTTGCTGCGAAGGCCCGTTCGGTGCGGTGAGACCGCTGGACGCGCCGTCCTGGTTGACCGCGGAGCCCTTGAGCAGCGCGAGAACCGGGTGGCCGTTGCGGCGCGCGTCGGACAGCTTCTCCAGCAGGACGAATCCGGCACCCTCACCCCAGCTGACGCCGTCGGCACCGTTGGCGAAGGCCTTGCAGCGGCCGTCGACCGCCATCGCGTTCTGCTTGCTGAAGTCGACGAACGGGTCGGGGTTGGCCATCACCGTGACCCCGCCCGCCAGCGCGAGCGAGCACTCCCCCGACCGCAGTGCCTGGCTCGCCAGATGCATCGCGACCAGCGACGACGAGCACGCCGTGTCCACCGACACGGCGGGCCCCTCGAACCCGAAGGTGTAGGAGACGCGGCCGGACATCATCGCGCCGGACGTCCCGGTGCCGAGGAAGCCTTCGACCTCCTCCGGGATCTTCGTCAGCCGGGAGGCGTATTCGTGGTAGATCGCGCCGGTGAAGACGCCGGTGTCGCTGCCGCGCAGGGTGCCCGGCGGGATGCCCGCGCGTTCGAAGGCCTCCCACGCGATCTCCAGCAGCAGCCGCTGCTGCGGGTCCATGGCGAGGGCTTCGCGGGGCGAGATGCCGAAGAACTCCGGGTCGAAGTCGCCCGCGTCGGGCAGGAATCCACCCGTGCGGGTGTTCGACACGCCCTGCTTGCCCGGCGTCGTGTCGAACAGCGCCGCCAGGTCCCAGCCGCGGTCGGTGGGGAACTCCGTGAGCCCTTCGCGGCCCTCGGCCACGAGACGCCACAGGTCTTCCGGCGTGTTCACGCCACCGGGGAACCGGCAGCTGGTCGCGACGATCGCGATCGGTTCGCCGTCGTCGGTGACACGGGCACGGGTGCGCGGTCCGGCGGCGAGGTCGCCGAGCAGTTCGGAACGCACGTAACCGGCGAGCGCGACCGGGGTCGGGTGGTCGAAGATCACCGTCGACGGCAGCCGCAGCCCGGTCACGGAGCCGAGCCGGTTGCGCAGCTCGACCGCGGTCAGCGAGTCGAAACCGAGGTCCATGAAGCCGCGGCCGGGTTCGACGGTGGCGGCGGTGACGTGCCCGAGCACCAGTGCGACCTGAGTGCGGACGAGGTCCAGCAGTTCGCGGTCCTGGTCGGCCTCGGTCAGCCCGGCGAGCCGCCTGGCCAGCGAGGAATCCTGTCCACCGCCCGATTTCGCGGTCCGGCGGCCGGGTTTGACCAGCGCGCCGAGCAGCGGCGGGAGCGGTCCGGACGCGGCGAGCACCGGCAGGTCCAGTTGGACCGGGATCGCCAGCGGCGCCCCGGCGGCGATGGCGGCGTCGAACAGCGCGAGGCCGTCCTCGACGGCGAGCGCGGGAGTTCCCCCGGCACGCAGTCGCGCCAGATGGGCCTCGCCGAGGGTCTCCGCCATGCCCGCGGCCCACGGTCCCCAGGCCAGTGACTGCCCGGCGAGACCGAGCGAACGGCGGTGCGCGGCGAGGCCGTCGAGGTAGCCGTTGGCCGCCGCGTAGTTGCCCTGTCCCGGCGCGCCGAGCACACCGGCCGCCGAAGAGAAGGTGACGAACAGCTCCGGATCGCCGGAGAGTTCGTGCAGATGCCGGGCCGCGTCGGCCTTCGGTCCGAGCACGAAGTCGAGCCGCTCCCGGGTGAGCGCGTCGATGGTGCCGTCGTCCAGGACACCGGCGGCGTGGACGACACCGGTCAGGTCGACGCCGTCCAGCAGCGCCACCACGGCCTCGCGATCGGAGACGTCACAAGCGACGACGTCGACTTCGGCGTCGAGTTCGCGGAGTTCGCCGACCAGTTCCCGCGCGCCCGGCGCGTCCAGGCCGCGCCGGCTGGTGAGCAGAAGCTTCCGGACGCCGTGCGCGGTCACGAGATGGCGGGCGATCAGGGCGCCGAGACCGCCCGTGCCGCCGGTGATCAGCACCGTCCGGCCCGGGTCGAGCGCCCGCGGCATGGTGAGCGCGACCTTGCCGATGTGCTTGGCCTGGCTGAGGAACCGGAACGCTTCCCTGGCCTCGCGGACGTCCCACGTCCGGGTCGGCAGCGGGACGAGCGCGCCCGAGTCGAACAGGGCGGTCAGCGCGTCCCACATCCGCGCGGTCCGCTCCGGTCCGGCGTCGATCAGGTCGAAAGCCTGGTAGTGAACACCTTCCGGCTCGCGGATGTCGGTCTTGCCCATCTCCAGGAACCGGCCGCCCGGCGCCATCGTGCGGATCGAGGCGTCGACGAAGTCCCCCGCGAGCGCGTTCAGCACCACGTCGATGCCGCTGAACCGCTGCTCGAAGTCGAGCGTGCGACTCGAAGCGATGTGCGCGTCGTCGAGTCCGGCGTCGCGCAGCACGTACTGCTTGCTCTCGCTGGCGGTGCCGTAGACCTCCGCGCCCAGGTGGCGCGCGAGCTGGGTCGCCGCCATTCCGACACCGCCGGCGGCGGCGTGGATCAGGATCGACTCGCCCGGCCGCAGATCGGCCAGGTCGACCAACGCGTAATAAGCGGTGAGGAACACCAGCGGTGTCGAAGCGGCCTGCTCGTAGGTCCAGTCCGCGGGTTTGCGGGTGATCATCGGCCGTTCGGCGACCGCGACCGGGCCGGCGCCGCCGGAGACGAGGCCCATCACCTCGTCGCCGGGGCCAAGGTCGGTGACGTCGGCGCCGACCTCGATGACGGTCCCGGCGAATTCGCTGCCGAGCAGTCCGGCCTCGCCGGGATACATGCCGAGCGCGTTGAGCACGTCGCGGAAGTTGAGCCCGGCGGCGCGGACGGAGACCCGGACCCCCTGCGGGCCGAGCGGTTCGTCGGGCAGCGGCTCCAGGGTGAGGTGGTCGAAGGTGCCCTTGCCGGACAGGCCGAGCCGCCAGTTTCCAGGCGGTGGGAGCAGACGGCCGGTCGACTCGGGCGTGACGAGACGCGGCACGCGGAGTTCGCCGTCGCGGACGGCGATCTGCGGCTCACCGGAGGACAGTACGGCGTCGGTCAGCTCGCCGGCGTCAGCGAGCAGGAACCGGTCCGGATGCTCGGACTGCGCGCTACGCACCAGACCCCATACCGCGGCGGCCACCGGGTCCACATCGGACCGTCCAGTGTGGACAAGGAGTTTCGAGGCGGCGAAGCGGTCTTCGGCGAGGAAGGTCCGGAGCACGTCCAGCGTGGCACCGGTGACGGCGTGCACGTCGTCACCCTCGGCGCGATACACGACGACCTCAGGAGCCTCGCCACCGACGTCGGCGAAGTGCGCCCAGCTCGGCGCTTCGGTTTCCGGTGTGGCGATCGGGCGCCAGGCCAGCTCGTACAGACCGTCGCGAGTGGTCGCCGGGCGCAGCTGTCCCGCCGAAACCGGGCGGACGACCAGCGAACCGACGGTGGCGACCGGCGCACCGGTCCCGTCGGCCACGCGCAGGCTGACCGCGTCGGCGCCGGAAGGGGTGAGCCGGACACGCAGTTCCGCCGCGCCGGAGGCGTGCAGGACGACGTCGCTCCACGCGAACGGCAGGCGAGCGGGGCCGTCACCCTCGGCGAGAGCGTGCAGCGCCGCGTCCAGCAGCGCCGGGTGCAGACCGAACCGGCCCGCCTGGTCCCGGGCGGCCTCGGGAAGCGAGACCTCGGCGTAGGTGTGCTCGCCGTCGCGCCACAAGGAACGCAATCCCCGGAAGATCTCGCCGTACTCCAGGCCGGCCGCGGCCAGTTCGGCGTAGCGGCCTTCGAGGGACACGGCTTCGGCACCGGGCGGCGGCCACTCGGTCAGCTCCCAGTCCGGCGTGGAAGCGGCCGGGGCGAGCGCGCCCGTCGCGTGCAGGGTCCACTCCCCCGCGCCGTGCGGGCGCGAATGCACGGTGAGCGGGCGGTGCCCGGACTCCTCCGGCGTCCCCGCCCACAGCTGCACCTGGACCGCGCCGCTTTCCGGGAGCACCAACGGGGTTTGCAGGGTCAGTTCTTCCAGTACCACCAAGCCGGTTTCGTCGGCGGCGCGTACGGCGAGCTCGACCAGCGCGGTGCCCGGCACGACGACCTGGCCGTGCACCACGTGGTCGGCCAGCCACGGATGCGTCCGCAGCGACAGGCTGCCGGTGAACAGGAACCCGCCCGCGTCGGCGACGGAAACGGCCGCGCCGAGCAGCGGGTGGTCGAGCGAGCCGAGGCCGAGACCGGCCGCGTCACCGGCGGTATGCGTCGCGGGAAGCCAGTAGAACTCGCGCTGGAACGGGTAGGTGGGGAGTTCGACCGGGCGCGCGCCGTCGAAAGCGGCGGCCCAGCGGACCTTTCCGCCATGGACGTGCACGGCGGCCAGCGCGGCGACGAAGGTCTCGGGTTCGGGCCGATCGCGGCGCAGCACAGGCACGAACAGGCCCTCGGCGCTTTCCTGACCCGCGGCCGAAAGGATGCCGTCCGGACCCAGTTCGAGGAAGCGGGTGACGCCCGCGTCGGCCAGCGCGCCGATCCCGTCCGCGAATCGGACGGCTTCGCGCACGTGCCGCACCCAGTAGGCCGGGTCGAGGATTTCCGCGGTGTCGGCGATGCGGCCGGTGACACCCGCGATCAGCGCGATCTTCGGTGTCTTGTAGGTGACTCGGCGGGCGACGGCGGCGAAGTCGTCGAGCATGCCGTCCATCTGCGCCGAGTGGAACGCGTGGGACACCGCGAGCTGCTTGGTCCGGCGGCCCTGCCCGGCGAACACCGCCGCGACGGTCCGCACGGCGTCCTCGGTACCGGAGACGACGATCGCGCGCGGTCCGTTGACGGCCGCGACATCCGCTCCCGCGACCAGTGCGGCACGGACCTCGTCCTCGGTCGCCTCGATCGCGCACATCGCGCCGCCACGCGGCAAGGCGCCCATCAAGCGGCCACGCGCGGCGATCAGCGCGGCCGCGTCCTCCAGCGACCAGACACCCGCGACGTGCGCGGCGGCGAAGTCGCCGACGGAATGCCCGATCAGGAAGTCCGGGACCACTCCCCAGGATTCGACCAGCCGGTAGAGCGCGACCTCCAGCGCGAACAGCGCGGGCTGGGCGTTCGCGGTGTCGTTCAGGGCGTCGGCGTCGTCACCGAAGACGATCTCGCGCACGCCCGGCAGCAGCTCGCAGACCTGGTCGAACGCGGCGGCGAACACCGGGTACGCCTCGTACAGCTCGCGGCCCATGCCGAGCCGCTGCGAACCCTGCCCGGTGAAGCAGACCGCGAGACCGCCGTCGGTCGCTTCACCGGCGCCCGGCTCTCCTTCGGCGATCGCCGTCAGACCGGCGCGCAACGTCTCCTCGTCCCGGCCGGTGACGACGGCGCGGTGTTCGAAGGTAGGCCGGGTCGCGGCCAGCGACCAGCCGATGTCCGCCGGGTCGCCCTCGACGTCCAGCAGCGCGCGGGCCTGGGCGCGCAGCGCCGCCGGAGTCCGGCCGGACAGCACCCACGGCACCACCGGCGGGACGACAGAGTCCACTGTGGACTCTTCGGCCTCGGGTGCCTGCTCCAGCAGGACGTGGGAGTTGGTGCCGCTGATCCCGAACGACGAGACACCCGCCCGGCGGGTCTCCCCCGCCGGCCAGGGCCGGGCGGAGGTCAGCAGCTCGATCGTTCCCGGCGACCAGTCGACCTGCGGGCTCGGCGCGTCGACGTGAAGGCTCGCGGGGAGGATTCCGTTGCGCAGGGCCAGGACCATCTTGATGATCCCGGCGACCCCCGCCGCGGCCTGGGTGTGCCCGATGTTCGTCTTCACCGAACCGAGCAGCAGCGGACCACGTTCACCGCGGTCGCGGCCGTAGGTGGCTTGCAGGGCCTGGACCTCGATCGGGTCGCCCAGCGTCGTACCGGTGCCATGCGCCTCGACGACGTCCACGTCCTTTGTGGACAGTCGAGCGTCGGCCAGCGCCTGACGGATGACACGCTGCTGTGACGGCCCGTTCGGCGCGGTGAGACCGTTGGACGCCCCGTCCTGGTTGACCGCCGAACCGCGCACGACGGCCAGGACCGGGTGGCCGTTGCGCCGGGCGTCGGAAAGTCTCTCCAGCACGATCATGCCGGCACCCTCACCCCACGCGGTGCCGTCGGCCCCGGCGGCGAACGCCTTGACCAGGCCATCGCGGGCGAGACCGCGCTGACGGGAGAACTCGATGAACGCGTCCGGGCTCGCCATCACGGTGGCACCGCCGGACAGCGCGAGGTCGCACTCCCCCGCGCGCAGCGCCCGGACGGCGAGGTGCAGCGTGACCAGCGACGCCGAGCACGCCGTGTCGACGGTGACCGACGGGCCTTCGAGCCCGAGCACGTAGGAGATCCGTCCGGAAAGGACGCTGCCGGAGATACCGGTGCCGAGGTAGCCCTCGACGCCTTCGACGCCCTTGGGCAGATCACGGCCGTAGTCCTGGCCGTTGGTGCCGACGAAGACGCCCGCGCGGCTGCCGGACAACGAGGTGGGGTCGATCCCGCCGCGTTCCAGCGCCTCCCACGACGTCTCCAGCAGGAGCCGCTGCTGCGGATCCATCGAGACGGCCTCACGCGGCGAGATCCCGAAGAACTCGGGATCGAATTCCCCGGCGCCCTCGACGAATCCGCCTCGGTCGACGTAGCTGGTGCCCAGGTGGTCCGGGTCCGGGTCGACGAGCGCGCCGACGTCCCAGCCGCGGTCTTCGGGGAACCCGGTGATCCCGTGCTCCCCGGCGGTCAGCAGTTCCCAGAACCGCTCCGGCGTGCGGACGCCGCCGGGGAACCGGCAGCCCATGCCGACGATCGCGATCGGTTCGGCGGCGCGGTCCTCCAGCGCGGCCAGCCTGCCGCGCGTGCGCTGCAGTTCGCCGGTGACTCGCGTCAGGTAGTCGCGAAGCATGTCGTTCTCACCCACGGTGTCCCCACTCATCGGTCGAGGTCGCGTGCACCCGGCTCAAGCGCCGAGTTGCCGGTCAATGAAGGCGAAGAGTTCGTCGTCCGAAGACGGCGTGAAGCCGGGGCCGTCGAGGCTCTCGGCGAGTTTCCGCAGGCGGGCGCCTGCTTTCGCGTGCTCGTCGCCGCCCGGGTCGAGGCGGCTCAACGCGGCTTCCAGTCCGTCGAGCAGGCCCTCCACGTCGTCGTCCGTCCCGGCGAGCTCCTGCCAGAGGTAGGCGGCGAGGGCCTGCGGGGTCGGATGGTCGAAGACGAGCGTCGCGGGCACGGCGAGGCCGGTCGCGGCGTCGAGCCGGTTGCGCAGTTCGACCGCGGTGAGCGAGTCGAAACCGAGTTCGGTGAACGCGCGGTCCGGGCCGATCGCCGACGTGTCCGGATGGCCGAGCACCTTGGCCACGGTCTCGCGGGCGACCTTCAGCAACAGCCGTCGCTGTTCGGGTTCGATCAGGCCGCTCAGCCGCGACCGCAGATCCGCCACCGGCGCTTCCGCGGCCGCGGTTTCCGGTCGCGGCAGCTCGGCGAGCATCGGCGCGGCGCGGAAGTCCTCGAAGAACGACGGCCAGTCGAAGTCGGCGACGGTGACACAGGTGTCGCCGGCGGCGATCGCCCGGACGAACTCCTCCGCCGCGGACTCGGGGGTCATCGGGCGCAACCCCTTGCGGCGGACGGCGTCGTCGACCGCCTCGGCCATACCACCCTCGGCCCACGGGCCCCAGGCGATCGACACCGCCTTGACGCCCTCGGCCCGCCATCGCGTCGCGAGCGCGTCGAGTTCCGCGTTCGCGGCGGCGTAGGCGGCCTGGCCGCCGTTGCCGAGCACCCCGGCGACGGACGAGAACAGGACCAGCGCGTCGAGGTCCTTCGTCAGCTCCCGCAGATGCCGCGCGGCGGTCACCTTCGGCCGGGCGACGGCCTCGAACCGCTCCGCGGTGGCGTCGTCCAGCAGGGCGTCGTCGAGGACTCCGGCCGTGTGCACGACCACGCGGAGATCGGTCAGGCTCGTGACCACTGTGGACAGTGCGTCCCGGTCGGCGGCGTCGCAGGCGTGGATGCCGACGCGGGCGCCGAGACCTTCCAGCCGTTCGCGCAGTCCCGCCGCACCCGGCGCGTCCTCGCCACGACGTGAGAGAAGCACGACGTGTTCCGTCCCGGCGCGGATCAGGCGTTCGGCCACGAGCGCGCCCAAGGCCCCGGTGCCACCGGTGATCAGCGCGGTTCCGGAGGTGGTCCACGGCGCACCGGACGCGGGGGCGGCGGGGACGAACCGGCGGGCGAAGATCCCGTCGGCGCGGATCGCGACCTCGTCCTCGGGGCCACCGAGCACGTCGCGCAGCCGGGCGGCCTCGTCCGTCTGCTCGGGCAAGTTCACGCAACCACCCCAGCGGCGGGGCTGCTCGATCGCCGCGACCCGCGCGACCGCGGCGACGCCGGGATCGCTGGTGGCACACCACACTTTCGCCGGGGTTTCCCGCAGGAGAGCGGCGAGTGCGGCACCGTCCGCCGGGAACGCGAGGACCGGGCCGGTCTCCGGGACTTCAGTCACCAGCGGCGCATCGAGCGCCTGCGCCGCGGCTTCCGCCCATGCGGTGCGTTCGGGGGCGTAAACGGTCCAGGCTTCCCGCGTCGTCACCGGCTCCATCGGGCGCCAGACGACTTCGTACCGCCGGGCCGGAGGTGCGGTCCGCTCGGCGGCGAGCCAGAAGTGGTCCCGCCGGAAGGGATACGTCGGCAAGTCGACACGGGTGGCACCGGTACCGTCGAAGATCCGGGCCCAGTCGAGCCGCACCCCGGCGGTGAAGAGCTTTCCTCGCGCCAGGTCCGCGGCGGCGGCTTCGTCACGATCTTTCCGTTGCGTGGCGATGAAGACACCGTCGCTGACGCAGTCGGCGCCGAGCGCGGTCAGGGAGGCGTCCGGCCCGATCTCGACGAAGCGCCGGACACCGCGTGCATGCAGGCTCGCGACGCCGTCGGCGAACCGGACGGGTTCGCGCACCTGCCGCACCCAGTACTCCGGGTCGCGGACGTCACCGGAGACGATCGGGATCCGCGGCTCGGCGTACGTCACGCTCTCGGCGACCTCGCGGAAGTCGTCGAGCATCCCGTCCATCATCGCGGAGTGGAAGGCGTGGCTCACCGAGAGCCGTTTGGAGCGGCGGTCGGGGAAAGCCTCGACCACCGCGGTGACCGCCTTCTCCTCACCGGAGAGAACCAGGGACGAAGGACCGTTGATCGCGGCGATGCTCACGCCGTCGGGCAGGTCGAGTTCCGCTTCGGTGGCCTGCAACGCGACCATCGCGCCGCCCTCGGGCTGCGCCTGCATCAGCCTGCCGCGAGCGGCGACCAGCCGGGCGGCGTCCTCGAGCGACCACACCCCGGCGAGGTACGCCGCGGCGAGCTCGCCGATCGAGTGCCCGAGCAGGAAGTCCGGTTCCACCCCCCAGGACCGCACGAGCTCGGCCATCGCGACCTCGAAAGCGAACAACGCGGGCTGCGCGACGTCGGTCCGGTCGATCCTGGTCTGGTCTTCGCTGGCGAGGACTTCGGCGAGCTTGAAGCCGGTGTGCGCGTCGAGCCGGTCCGCGACGCGTTCGAAGGTCTCGGCGAACACGGGGAAGGCCGCGGCGAGCCCGGCGCCCATCGCGAGCCGCTGCGAGCCCTGCCCGGTGCAGAGGAAGGCCAGTTTGCCGCTGCCCGCTCGGCCGGTGACGACGCCGGGCGCGGACTCACCGCGGGCCAGGGCGCCGAGGCCGGCACGGAGTTCGTCTTCGTCGGCGCCGGTGACGACCGCGCGATACGGCAGCGGCGTCCGGCCGGTGGCCAGTGACCAGGCGATGTCCGCGGGGTCTCCGCCGGTCTGGAGCAACCGGTCCGCCAGTTCGGGCAGCGCGGCTTCGGTACGCGCGGACAGCACCCACGGGACCCGGGCTCGCCCCGCCGCGGTTTCGGCGGGGGCAGGCTCCGGCGCCTGGCGGAGGATGACGTGCGAGTTGGTGCCGCTGATCCCGAACGACGACACCGCCGCCGCGCGCGGGCGGCCGGTCTCGGGCCAGGGCCGGTGCTCGGTGAGCAGCTCGACCGCGCCGGAATCCCAGGCCACGTGCGGGGACGGCTCGTCGGCGTGCAGGGTGCGCGGCAGCTCGCCGCGGCGGAGCGCCTCGACCATCTTGATGATCCCGGCGACCCCGGCGGCGGCCTGCGTGTGCCCGATGTTCGACTTGACCGACCCGAGCCACAGCGGGTTTTCCCGGTCCTGGCCGTACGTGGCGAGCAGGGTGTCCGCCTCGATCGGATCGCCGAGCCTCGTGCCCGTGCCGTGCGCCTCGATGACGTCGATGTCCGAAGTGGACAGCCGCGCGCTCGCCAGCGCGGCGCGGATCACGCGTTGCTGCGACGGTCCGTTGGGCGCGGTGAGCCCGTTCGACGCGCCGTCGGAGTTGACCGCGGAACCCTGCACGACGGCCAGCACCCGATGTCCGTTGCGGACGGCGTCGCACAGCTTCTCCAGCAGCAGGACTCCGGCGCCCTCGCCCCACCCGGTGCCGTCGGCGCCCGCACCGAACGACTTGCAGCGCCCGTCCGGGGCCAGCCCGCGCTGGCGGGAGAACTCGACGAACGTGTCCGGGACCGCCATCACCGTCGCCCCGCCCGCCAGCGCGAGCGAACACTCCCCCGCCCGCAGCGCCTGCGCGGCCAGGTGCACGGCCACGAGCGACGACGAGCAAGCCGTGTCGACCGACACGGCCGGCCCCTCGAAGCCGAACGTGTAGGCGACGCGGCCGGAAAGCACGCTGCCGGCGGTGCCGGTGCCGAGGAAGCCTTCGACTCCTTCGGGCAGCTCGGAAACGCCGGCTCCGTAGTCGTGGTACATGATCCCGGCGAACACGCCGGTCGCGCTGCCCTTCAACGCCGACGCGTCGAGCCCGGCGCGTTCGATCGCCTCCCAGCTGATCTGCAGCAGGAGCCGCTGCTGCGGATCCATCGCGAGCGCTTCGCGCGGCGAGATACCGAAGAACTCGGGGTCGAATTCGGCGGCCTCGTGGAGGAATCCGCCTTCACGCGCGTACGACGTGCCGGGGTGGTCGGGGTCGGGGTGGAACAGCTCGGCGAGATTCCAGCCGCGGTCGGCGGGGAACCCCGAAACCGCGTCGCGGCCGGCGGCCACCAGATCCCACAACGCCTCGGGCGAATCGACCCCGCCCGGGTAGCGGCATCCCATGCCGATGATCGCGACCGGTTCCCTCGCCGCGTCGGCGAGTTCACGGTTGCGCGCGGCCAGCCTGCTGTTCTCCTTGACCGACTCCCGCAGCGCGGTCACCAGTTCTTCGGGTGTCGCCATCAGATTCTCCGGACCGGACGAGACGGACGCAGCTCGGGCATGGCCTCATCCTGTGCGCGGGCGCCGCTCGTCCCGGGCGCTGTTCGCCACCCCGGCCCCATTGCCCGGTAACCGGAGGCCCACTGCCGGCGCTCGTACTCGGGTGGCCTGACGGGCGGGGCGGGTTCGCGAAAGCCACAGTGACCCCGTCCGCGTCAGCCTCAGCGATCACCGCTGTGGTCCCTGGTACCTGACCGCAAAAGTCCGTGAAGGCCTCATTGAGGGACTCTGGGTCCCTCAATGAGGCCTTCACGGACTTGCGATCACCACAATCGCCACAGCAGCCTTAGCTGTCACAATGAGCGCGTGAAGGCGCCCTTCCCTCGGCTCAGCAAAGGAAACTCGCCCTTCGCCCCCCGTCGCGACCATGACAGCGGTCCGTGAGGGCCTCCTTCCCACCTCGAAGTCAGGGTCCCGGCAAAGTCGGATAGCTGCGGTGGTCGTGGGTGGGGAGTCGGGGTTTCACCCCAACCCCCCCCCCCCACCCCCCCCGCCCGTCCCCCCCCCCCCTCCCAATGAAAGAGGCGTCCCGCTGACATCCCTCTTCGCTTCCCACCCCCCCGGCTTCCGGTGCGTT